>JAYSRH010000085.1:0-14111 GCA_043721115.1 Fibrobacteria bacterium
CCATACGGTTCACTCCGGCCTCAAATCCGCCGGAAAACTTGAATACTACACCTTGATATTCACCCGCGACTTTTTCTAAAAAGATTCGTTGTATTCCACCAAAGCTGACATCCCCAACCAAGAATTGTCCCGTATAGATTCCCTTGGTTACATAGGCGGGCTCACTTGGGGAAGCTGCAATATCTGGGGTATCCATCCACACTGCCGGTGGCGACTGTGGCACTTTGTAAATGTCATATGGATTGGTTGTGTCATTGTGCATTCCGTAATTTCGACCCTTGACGAAATGATTCAGCTTATTGGCCGGTAGCCAATGCCCCTGATTGTCGGTTCCGAAAATTTCCCCTCCTGGCCCAAAAGCTATACCATTTGGCGTTCTGAGACCACCGACTATAATTTCGAAAGTGCCTTTTTTGGGATCCATTTTAATCAAACTACCACGATCCCTGCCCTGAGTCGCACTCGGTTCGTATTCAGAACCCAAGGTTCCGTAGAAAAAACCATTTTTATAAAGGAGTCCAAAAGAGAATAAATGCCACCGCTCCCCTCCTCCTGGTCTAGGTGGGTAGCTCCAGCCGGTAACAACCTTTCGGTATTCATCTGCCACTCCATTTTTATCAGTATCCGGCAACATTATTAGGCCGTCCTTACAGAAAACATAAATGGTATCGTTTACAACTTTTAGGCCGAGAGGCTCTTTGAGGTTTTGGGCGAAAAGTGTATAAGTTACCCCAGAACTGTCTTTACCACCCATTCCGGAGATGAGGTATACCTTGCCAGTTACCGTCATAGCCCAACCATCCATATTCACACCCCAATCGCTTGCGACTAGGCGACCATCAGATAAAAAATCCAAACCTCCGGTGCGGAGTAAAAATGCTGGAGGACGCATATTGTAAAGATCCCAACTGGGATGCGGAGCAAGTAGCATAGCCTGACCAAAGATACAGGTTGGGGCGAGTCCTAATCCTAAAAAAGACCACAACAAAAGACGGCGTGCGAGCATAAATTCTCCTAAACAAAGTTGCTATTGGCCTAAAATAAGCCAAAATAAGCTTTTGAGGTTGTACTTTTTTTGCATTAAAGGCTACTAGGTAAGCCTGAGAAAGCCATAATTCATCAAAATTATTCCATATCCCCCTCCCAATTAATCCAAAAAGGGTGAGATTGGTCACAATAAGCCCAAGCCGAACTTAATAACTTAGGCCATTCCAGCTTTTCAAATCCCTTTGGTGAATGGGTCCTAGAACTAATGTCGCAACCTGAAGAAACCCAGGAAATCGAAGTTGGCTTTGATGGTAAGCCGTTAAAACCGGCCAAGTTCGCCACGGGTCAAAGCCATTTAGTCTCATTTAAGTTTCCCGTCCTCCTGCTGGACTACCGCTACCACGATGATGTCCCAGTTGCAGGTGCGGAATATGAGGTCGAACTGGCAGATGGGACATTCCTCCACGGCCGATTAAATGATTCCGGCATGGCTGAAGTTCGCGGCATGCGGTCGCCTCCCATTCGAGTTCGTTATAGACCCAATCCCAAACCCTATGAAATCATTAGTGCAGGATCCAACCCCGCCTTTAGTGCCCGCTTCACCAAGGCAGACGCAGATTCGTTAGTGAATCCAGGATCGCAACGTATACCTAAATCAAATGATGGCATCGCTTTTGGCATTGAGGCGGTGGATTGGATTTGGGGCACGGTTAATGGCGGATTCAACCAAAAGCAATCTGTCAGCCAAATTATCGTCGATGCCTGCATTGGGATGATTCCCTTGGTTGGAGATGTGACGGCGGTTCGCGACCTATTGGCCATCCTCATCAGTATGGCCCATGATCCCAAGAAGAGAGAAAGCAAGCTGGAATGGGTGGCGCTTGTCGTACTTCTCTTTGCTTTGATTCCCGTGGTCGGCGGAGTTATCAAAGGAGTGGGCAAACTATTGCTGAAAAGTGGAAAAGAGGCTGCTGAGGCATCAAAGCAGATTAAGGAGTTTGTCGCTGTACTTAACCGGCTTGGGATGGGTGATGCTTTAAAATGGATGCAGGAACTTAAGCTTGAAAGCTATACGGGCGAGGTGCTGGGATGCTGGCGGGAATGGACTCATCGTTTAGGCATGGTTTTTGACTCGATACAGTTAAAGTTCAAGGGCGTGCTTCCGCAGAAGATGCTCGAATCTGTCGGCAAGCTGAAGCTTAAAGTTCAGGAGGTGGCGCTAAAGGGTGAAGCAATGATACCCGATGCCGTGAAGGAACTAGCCGATCGGCTTAAAGCGGCACAGCGGCAGCTTTACCAGGGCGAGTGGCATGAGATTCCGAAGAACCTAAAATCCAGCGCTCGTGAGGTTGAGGCTAGACTGGTTGACGTTCCGGGCGGCAAAAAGTGGGCTGTGGAAAACATGCACTATCCGCCCAATGGACGGGATTCTTTTTTCAAACGTGAAGATTGGCCAGATTTATCTGGTGGTACGTATGTGGAGGAAATAAAGCCTGGTAAATTCAACTACAAAACCATTGCGTGTTTCAGTGGCTCGATGCGGGCCGTGAAAATTCCCCCTGGGCGAAAAATCTATCGGATTATCGAAAAAGATGGATATGAGGCAGGCAATTGGTGGGTGCATTCCTTACCGGAATCAGGTAAGGAATGGCGCGAAGGATTGGCTGTTTTGGACTCCTGGAATGGGGATGGCTATTACGTTGAATTGACCGTGCCTGAATCTGGACTATGGGCCTGGGAGGGAAAGGCTGCCAGCCAGGTTGAAAACAATCCGAATGCCGTCGCAACACTGGGCCAATACCTCCCGGGAGGCCATATTGGAAAAAAAGACCTCCGAGTGGACTGATACCTACCTGGGATTGCATGTACCAGAAAAGAATTCAGTAGCCGAGTTCCTAGGACCATTAGAAGTGGTAAGTAAAAGTGGACACAAAAAATGAAAGATGTGGAATAATGGATAGCCGAACGCACTTAATTGATGGAGACTATGTTGCGGATTATGAGACCCTGAGGAAAATATTCTGGCTGCATTGCCGCCATACGTCTGTCACCTATATTTCCAGAATGACGGAAATGTTGGAGACATTCACCAAAGGATTTAATGAGTATGTAGGGAAGAGTTCGGAACCAGGCAGCATGCCGAAGTTTCTAGGATATTGCTATCGAAGCCTCGCTGATCTCCAAGCAGGAATAGGGCTTATCCGCAAAGCTGATCACAATGGGTTCAAGTTGATCCGTGGGGCGATGTCATTCCGGGAGCCTTTTACTGGATGGCGGCTCGACGAATTCAATTTCCAACATTTTGGATACAATAGAAGCGGAAAACCGCATCAGGCACTATGGTGCTGGATTGATAAAGTAATTCCAATGAGTGGAAAAATTGAAGGTACGCTTGAGGGCGACTGTACCTACCCCCTTTTCGATATTTCCAAATTCCATTTCCCTGATCCATTCGGAGGCTACCCACTTGCCCAAGATGTTTTCATCAAGGATGGCGACGACATTCCGGTTTCGGGGGTGTGGCAGCCAAAAACCCTCAAAGGTGGGTGCCCGAATTATTTCATTCGCGGTGAAAAAGCGCCAAAAGCGAATCTACCCATTCTACGGATCGACACACCAGCCTATTTCGATAAAGGTGCCGACATCCATTATCCGGGCCGTTCCCAGTTTGACCTAGGCCAATTCCCAACTGTTTGGCAACTGGTTTGGGAGGATGACAGATGGCGGAACGGGCGCGAACCTCTCCGGGAATATGAATATATCCAAGGACCGGATACGGAATTTCCCAAAGAGCCTCCCATCGCGTTGCAAGACCCTTCTTAATGGCTATAAATAATCCCGATTTCCAACGCCCGGCGGATTTGCCGTAGTCTGGTTGTATATTCTTAGGAGAACCATTTTTCTTATGTAACCATTGGGGTAACATGCATTTTTCCAGACTGAATCTTACTTCCTGCATTTTTACGGCAATGTTATTTGGCTCTTGTACCCTTGACGATCTAATCGGAAATCCCAATCACGGGATTTCCAGTATGACACTAGATGAAAAGGTAGTGTTGGGTTTGAAGACGGCCCTGAAAGTGGGGATCGATTCCAGCGCTGCGGTAGCGTCCAAGCTCAATGGTTATCTGGCCCATAAGGTTATTAAAATTTTACTCCCTCCTGAGGCCGATTCCGCCTTGCAGGTCGCAGAAAAACTGGCGGCAATGGTGACGCCGTTTGCATCAGGGCTTCAAGGAATGCAGGGGATTGTGGATTTGACCTTGGGACTCGACAAAAGTTCCTTTACCAACAATCTCACTGCATCTAATAGTTTGTTAAAGGATATCATCGGGCTTAAAGGCATAAGCGATTCCGTGGTCTTGTATATGAACCGGGCTGCTGAATATGCCGCACCGAGGTCCGCTCCAATTTTCAAGGACGCCATTTTCGGAATTTCCATAGCCGATGGATTGACGCTCTTGAACAGTCGGGACAGTTCGGCAGCCACGGGATATCTGAATGGAAAAACCTTTAATCCCCTTATACTCGCGTACACTCCCTTGGTTGATTCCACTTTGACCCTGGTGCCTTTGACCAAGTACTGGTCCGATTTTCGATCCCTGTATAACTCTTGCTTAACCCGCTATAACAGTATGCTGGCTTTTCAAGGGGCATGGAACGGCAATGTCGTCGTGTCCAGTATCACGGCATTGCAAGTCAAAGCTTTAAAGCCCATCAGCTATGAGCCCATCGAAACCGTAAGCCTGGGGGCATGGACCACGGATCATGCCTTGACTGGACTTTTTTATCTAGTAGGGGAGGAGGAAAAGGATATCCGCCGCGATCCGTTCGGTTATATCAAAGGTTTGTCCAAAGATTTGGCGGACATTTTGGGGGAAGTATTTGGCAAGATCATGAAAATGCAGGAGTAAAAATGCAGAAGGGAATAGGCAATTCATAAAAGGATTTGCTGATTTTATTTGTAATTCTGCACGGCCCAGACCTTTCCAGTTGGAGTTTCATAAAAGCCACAAACTACAGATGTATACTTTTGACTGGACATAGCTAGATAATGCCCCTGCTGCCCGCCTGTATGAAGCCGTTCGTCCCACATGGTCTGCAGACAGCCCTCCGTAATACTGGCCACAGAACCCCATCCCGGACATTCGTTTTGGGCCCATTCATGGCATTGCCCATAGGCGCTATGAGCCGTGCCCGTTTCCGAATCGGTTTTAGCTTCTTGATCCGCGCAGGCATCGGCTTCCACCCATTGCATTAATGGGTAAAGCCCCTGCGTAGCCCGGAAGGCATTGATGCGATCCACGCATGCGACCCTATCTTTTTCATACTTTGGTAATCCACTTCCAGCGCCATTATCAGGAAGGCCGGATCGTTTGGCTTCGGTGAAATCTTCCGGGGCGGTGCGATTGAGATTGCAGCCACAAAGACAGGCAAACAAGAATATTAGTGGAAACCGACGCATAACTGGTAATCTATAGTTCATTTGACACATTACCAAGACCATTGATCTACTGTTTAAAATGCAATTTTTTGTGCAAGATTGTATTTAGTACGAGTTCGATTTGGACCGGCCAGGCCCACTATGGCCCCAACTTGAAACCAATAATTCCGTTTGGGACAAAAGGTAAAACTGGGTCCTAGGTCAATCGAATATAAAGATGTGACGGCAGGCGCTTGTGTAGCCGTAAAGAGTTCCAGGTCTGCCTGAAAATTTTCATTAAAATGCATTTGCGGGGTAAGGCTTACGGACAGGACGGAGTAATCCGGATGCCAGACCAATGCATCTAAGAATCCAATGCGAGCTGTTCCCAAAAAATGCAAGCCGGAATAAGGCATCAATAGGTAGTCACCGCGCAATGCGATCCCATTGCCCGCATAATTTGCGACTCCGACTAGAAGGTCTGCCTGCAACGACCATTCCTTGGTTGGGGCGTATTGCAATCCCAGTTGAAGTAGGCGAATATTGTTGGGCTCTCTGTACCATCTGGATTGCAAACCTATTCCCATCTGGAAATCGTGGTTGACCGGAAATAGGTAGGCAATCGGGATGCGAATCTTTTGGTTGGACTGGGACGCATACCCCTCTCCCAATACCAAGGCGGCTCTATCACTATTTTTAGAAAATGTGGAAATAAAGTCTACGCTGGCATCGTGAATGGGATTAAGTGCAAACACATTCGCAGTACTGATAACTAAAAAGATCATCGCCAGGGTTTTTGTAACGTCCATGACAATAAGATAATATCAAGCCTAGAGCTTAGGTTGTGGTCCTCGATGCTGCCGAACTTTGCTTTTGTAAAAGCTACGCTGCTTTCTTGAAGGGAGCATCATTTAATGGCAGATGCTGATTGGCCGAGATTGTGATTGTATTAGGCAGGGGTGTTTCAAGGTCGCAGAGGTATTGTTTGGGAACGGGTTTCAAATTCCATACCAGCCCGATTTTTGAAAATCCCAGTAAGATATAATATGAAATGTCGATTTCATACCAGCGGAAACCCTGCCGAACCGAGTTGGCATAATGGTGATGATTGTTATGCCATCCTTCACCCAAGGTTATTAGAGCAAGTATCAGGCTGTTCTTACTGTCGTCACCTGTCTCGAAACGTTTACGCCCAATTATATGCCCAAAGGAATTGATCGAGAATGTACCGTGGTAAAGGAGTATGGTGGAAATAAAGAATCCCCAAATAACCATTTGTGCTCCGCTAGTGTGCAGGCCGGGGGCGAATCTATGCAAGGTTTTACCAAAGAAGAATAATGCCAGGCCTAGGCAAAAGGGAGCAACAAAGTCAAAGCGGTCAATGAACATCAGTTCGGGAAATGCAGCGAAGTCTTTCATCTTTCTGCTTTGGGCAGTGGAGTTTTCGCGTTTGGAAAACCAGAGAGTATGACTGATCCAAAATCCATGTTGCCTAGGGGAGTGGGGATCCTGCGGTTGATCCGAAAAGCGATGATGGTCCCGATGGTGGGATGCCCAATGTAACGCTCCCCGCTGGGCGGAGGTATTGCCAATAAATGCGAAAATGAATTGCATCGCCCGACCTGTTTTGAATGTGCGGTGTGCAAAATACCGGTGGTACCAACCTGTAATGGCGTGCATGCGGACAAAGTACAGGATCACGGCAACGGTTATGGCTGCAGGACTGTAACCGACAAAAAACACGCCGAAACAAATAAGATGCAACGCCCAAAAAGGTGTAAGTCGCAAGTGGCTTATTTTCCTGTCTTCGGGACCGAAGGTTATTCCTTGTGGTGCATCATTATCCAGCCATTTATACATGGCTAGAAAGGCTTTCGCGAGTTTAGCGGTAGTAAATGCGTGCATGATAATGGCCCCGGTCCGCACTCCAACGGGAGAACCGACACCTAGATCTTATCACTGGGCAATTGAAAAACGGCCGCTAAATAAGCGGCCGTGACACAATCTTACAACAGGGTTTTTTTAGGCACTCGTTCAGAAATACCCTAAATTACTCGCTTTTTTACTCGCTTTTGGCTGCCGATTTACCGCCCTCGTCTTTTCCCTTCGCCTTACCCTTGGAATTAGAATGGGACTTTTCAGCCGCCGGAGCCGTAGATGCGCTGGAATCTTTTGCCACGAAAGTAGAATCGCCTTCTAGGACCGGCATTAATTTGCCACCACTACGGATATTGCGAATCATCCAATCGGCGTCATCGGATAAATCACTGGATGGATACTGTGCTAACATCTTCTCGAACGCACGTACAGCGGACGAATCATTTTTGAGATGTTCCGCGTGTATAAAGCCCACCATGAACATGGCTTTGTAGTTATTGGGACTTTTGGGAAACAGGTAAGACAGTCTTCGATATTCCGACAAAGCTTGTTGATACTTTTCTTGCTCAATATAAATCTGGGCCATCCCAAAGCAAACGGAGTCTTGCAAGGACTCATCCTTGGGGAATTCATCACGCAAGCGTTGATAGAGTTCCAAAGCCGGATCCAGCTTGCGATCGTAATGCAGATTTTGGGCCTGTTTGTAAGATTCCTGCGGAGCTTTGATCTTGGCCGGTAGGAGCGTGGGATCAAGAACCACTACCTGGAACTCCCGCTCGAGCCTTTCCATCAGGCGATCTTCCGCCTTTGCGTAGGCAGCACCTTTTACATTAGCGAATACATCATATCGTGATTCCTCAAATGAAAGGGTCACTGTATCCCGGCGATAGCGTTCCGGATTGGTTCTATACTCGATATCCAATTCTTTCGGGTCCACGGCCAAATAGGCCGAGATATCACGTACGAATTTCTGGTAATCCTTATCTAAAGTATCACGCGTAAAGAAGGAGCGATTGGCTTCGAAGGTCTTCTTCAGAGTTACCGTGTCGAGCCCGGCGTTTTTGGAAATTATCGAGTCCTGATAGATTTGGGCCCAATAGTTCATATTGCTTTCTTCGCGCTGGGCTTGGAGTTTAATGTCGTCATTGAGAGCGAGGGTTTTGGCTTCCAAGGTTGCCAATTCCCAAGTGAGGATGAAATCGACCAGGCTTTCGCGAGTGTAGCGCTCTTGCATGTTAGCCGGAATTTCCTGGCGAAGGAAATCGACGTCCTTTTCTCTGATGACTTTATTCTGGGAATAAGTAGCTAAGGTGTCTTCCAGTTTAACCGTGGTGACCTTCTCTGATTTGTAATCCTGCTTCACCAGTGTCTGCACGCGATCAAACTCTTTCTGCTGCCTGGGAAATTTTTGGACCAGCCAGAAACTATGCCATTTTTTGGTATCTGGATTTTGAATCGGTCCAGGAACCATACCTGTGGTCAAATTATCCATGGCACTGAAAAGGGCTGGTAGCATGCCAATTCCATAAGGTAAGCTGTGGTCGCGCTTTACCGTCCCTAAATGCCCCATATCCGCTTTTGCCCAGGTGTTTTCCGTGATTTGGCCAGCCAGTTTCTTAAAAACTTCCAAGTCCTTAACGTCTTTAGTGCGCTTAGTAAGCAAATCTTTATTCTTAGACTCTATGGCGTACAGGTCATACGTTTCCGAAGTCATATAAGCATCCTTATGGCCTTCGAAATATTTTACAAGTTCACTTTGAGAAACCACATTGTCGGCACCAGCGAGCTTCACTCCGTATTTCATTTTCAAGTTTGCCAAGGCACCTTCGGTGAGTTTGGCTTTGAACTGGCTCAAATAATCCGCCGCTACTTGACTGCGAATTTCGGCGAGAGGAGGAGTCGTCTGCTCCTTGCAGGAATCGGCTTTGACGACAACAAAGGCGCTATCCCGTTTGATGGGCTTGGAAGTTTCACCGATTTTTAGTTTAGTGGCCGGATTAAAAAAGAGGCTATCTACATTCAAGCCCGTGCCAATTTCCCAAAGGGTTTCACCTTTGGTCAACCGGCCAACTTTACCATTGTTGGTTTTGCTGGCTTCGTGCGTGGAATATTTTTTAACGACATCCTCAAAGGCCATACCTTTGGCCAACTCTCTTGACGCGGCGTCTGCTGTTTTTTTATTAGCGGCTTGGATAATGGAGAGATCGCAATAGGCCTTTTGTTGGTAACGCCGTGCATTGGCCTGGTAGAAGGAATCCAGAGGTGCTTTGGAAAGCACTAGGGAATCGGCCACGTGGGGACGGACTTCTTCAAATGGTTTTACCTTGCCGGAATCGCTTGAGAATTTTGCGGTGTTCGCAGCGTAGTAAGCCCGTAAATCCTCCAATTTCATGGCGTCGTTTTCACCCAAATGGGTCTGAAAATAATACTGGGTCACCAGTCGCTTATCGATAAGGTCTTGTCTTCCGGTCAAGTTCGGGTTTTTTCCAAGCTTGGATTTTTGTGCAGCCATGGATTGCAGCTTTTGTTTCAGCATCAAATTAAATTGCTTCCGTCGGGCTTCCGGGTCTTTCAGAATTTCATTTTGACGTTCAACGGACATGGTATTCAGCATGAACTCAAAGTCGCTTTGAGTATAGCTGGTGCCACCTATTTTCGCCAAAACCCGACTATGGTCGGCACGTTTGCCCTCACAGGCGACGAGCGTTAACAGGGGTAGGAAATATAAAATGCGCTTCATACATATCCTTTGCTACTTCAAAAAGAAAGCATCTCTAAAGGGTGATCAAATTAGTAAAAGTGGAGGCAAAAAGCCCACCTACCGAGGGGAGGGCTTGGGATAGGGCAGGGAAAAGGGATTCAGTGGCGACGGAGGATGGGGAAACGACCTTATTTTCTGGATTGCAAGGAGGCAATGGCCTCAGCCACATTGTCGTAAATGTCTAGCAAGGTATTCGCGCCAATGATCTCGATAATTTCATAAACGTTGTCGTTTACGTTGGCAATTTTGAAACAGCCATTTTTTTCCTTTGCGGACTTGCTGAAATGAAGTAGGATGCCCAGTCCTGTACTGTTTACATAGCGCAGCGTATGAAAATCCGCCACAATGGTCACAAAGCCATCCTTGATCAATTTGGTGACTTGATCCAAGGTCGATTCTACGTTGGTCGCATCCAAGTCTCCCGTGAACTTGATAAGCTTTCCATGGGGAACGTTTTCCAAGTCGGAAACCTGAAGCTCGATTTGGGTGTCCATGTTCTAGCTGTCCTCTCGCATTTTTGTGATCGTCACTTCGGTGCCGCTTTGATCAATGGTAACATTGATCGAATTGCTGATCAGCTTCACCAGCGCCATTCCACGACCGCGCGTTTCATGGCTTTGGTTTGGCTCCTTGTTCACTTCAATAAAGTATTTAAGTTGATTGGCTTTATCCATCAAGGTCTTATTACGGACGCTTAATTCAAATTTTTTTCGATCGATACGCAGTTCCACGGAAATTTGTGGTTGGGTGGCGTCACCATGCTCAATGGCATTATTGGTGATTTCATCGACAATGGTCTCTATACGGAAGGCGTCCCGCGATGAATAACCCTTTTGTTTGGCTATACCGGAAATGAATCGGCGCACGGCCGGTACGGCATGAAGTTTCGGCGGCAAAGCAATTTGCACCACCTGAGTGGACTGGGTGTATTCCCAGTTGTAGTGATTGTAGGCAGCATGGACATCCGGATAAAACTGAAAAATCTTGTTTGCGCCCATATGAATGAGGCGTTCCCGTAGGTCGTACTGGAGGCCGACCACCACCATGTTGCCGCCCTTTTCCACAAGGCGAAGTTTACAGCCCATCAATTCACCCAGGAAAGGGGAAGACATGAAGGTGGCGTTTTCCATTAATGCGATAATGAAGTACTTCTTGGAATCGATGATTTCCTGAAAGATTCGACTGGTGGCTTCACAATCGGTAGCGTTTAGATCCCCATCGAAATGCAAGAGAACAATGCGTTCATCCTGGGTGCTGATCTGTTGCGATATCCTCATATATCACTTTCGTAGAGGAGCTTTTCGCGATGGACTTTACCATCCTCGGCATCCCTGGTTTTGACTACTCTAACCTGGGTATTGCCGTTCTCACCTAAATCAATTTTGAGTTCATTGGTTAGCATTTGCACAATGACTAAACCTCTACCACGCTTTTTTTCTGTGGAAGGCGGCTTGGGGCTGTAAATGGCGTGTTTCAAATTTTCAAGGTTTTGGCGGGTACCGCCCTGATCCTGGACGGATAAGTTCAGCTGGTCGGCTTCAAACTTGGCATTTATGGTGATTGGAGCATGTACATCCTGAGATCCGTGCAGTATGCCATTGGTTACAAGTTCGTCTACGATAATTTCAGTTCGAAAGCAGAATTTTTTGGAGAAACCTTCTACGCGGGCTATTTCCGCTATAAATTGACGTAAGGGGGGTATATACTCCAAATCGCTGGGAAGCTGAACGGCATAGCCGGCTTCTTTTTTAATCTCACTATTCAATTTCTTCCCCACTGAATTCCTGAGTAGTACAAACTAACACCACTCTCGTTTTTTGCAAAATAGCTTTTGCAAGCATGCTGCCTATTCCGATTCAACATTCGCCCGTTCCAGCTTCATTCCTATAGTTTACGCTCAAGTGCCGTGTCCATTCTGTAAACCATTGCCATTATTTGCGCAACGACTTCATATAGTTCTTCCGGTATGGATTGGCCAACATTGACATCCCCCAGTAGCTCAGCCAAATCACCATCTGGATGGATAGGTATATCCATGTCTAGCGCCTTTTTTACCAGTGCCTGGGCTAAGACTCCTCGTCCGGAAGCGACCACCAAGGGGGCGACATCCTCATTCAACCTATATTTTAGGGCAACGGCCAGTTTTAACTTGTGGTGAAATTCCATCCATGCACCGTTCTGGAAATGATCTTGATTATATCATCTGATTCAGTAAGAATGCTCTCACTTGTATGGGTTTGGCGGAGCTGCTGCCAAGAACAGCATCAACTTGAATTAGTAATTTGAGCCTAAACCAAAATTAGGCTAACATAGGCATGGGTATGTGTAAGCCTTGGCAATTCTTATGGTTGCGGCGATGGTTGGAGAGCCCACATGGGTAGTTTCCGAAACTGGCTGCTTTGGGGAGTCCTGCTGACTCCAGTGGCGATTTTGTCCGGCGGTATCCTTTTTGCAAAAATCTGGCTGAATCATCACCTAAACCGCGAAATAGTTTGGGGTGAAACCCATATCCGGATGACCCATCCCCATTTAGGCTGGCAATTGAATTTCACTGCGGATAGCATAGAGGTTCTGACGACAAAATTCAACATCAAGGCGGGCCCCTTCCATATCGACACCAGGGTTTGGCATGGTATAGTCAGCCTAAAGCCGTCTTTGGACTTCGGCGCGCAAAGAATTCAGGTGTTTTTGCAGGGCGATTCCAGTTCAGATTCGGAAATAGCGACTAAACGGACGCGCCACAAAGTCAGAACCTTTGCAGGAGTTCGAATCGCAATTCCTTTGCAAGCTCGTGTGAACCAGGTAGAAGTGTGGCGGGATAGTGCCTTGGTGGCCAAGGTCATAGGCGTGCATGCCTTTTCTCAAGGACCCAAAGGTGCAGCCGTTGAATGTGATAGCCTTGTCCTGGCAATTTCTACGGATTCTGGTCAAACCAAATCGGTATTCGCCATGGGTGGAATGTACAGGATTTCAGCTCGATGGTTTGGAAAATCGCTTAAGTATCAAGTTCGGATGCAAAATTTAATCGGCGATTATCTTCGAATGGAAGGCAGTCGTCGCAAGTTGGATTTAGGGCGTGGACAGGATTCCATCGACTTGGCAATTGGAGATTTAAGTCCTTATAATGTCTTTTTTCCCAAACCAATTCTACCCAGGTTAACGGGAATCGTTGTCCAAGCTGGGATAGTCAGTGACAGTCAATTTGCAGTACGATCCCAGATGAAACTGACTACGCCATCCACCGCCATTCTTGGACAGGAGCATCTAGAAGTGAATTTGGACATAGTGGATGCTTCCGGTAGCGTAGGTATCGAGGCGCACGGAGATGCTGGGGAAAGTGTGGCCTTACACGGCCGGTTTGCGTTCCCTATCCAGAGTAGCGCACCATCGCAAGTAGCACCACAATTAGCATCACAAAAAGATTTCAGAGCGTGGATACAGAAATTTTCCGGTTCCTTCGCCGGGTTTACGCATGGCGTTCCTATTCAATTAGGAGGCAAAGTGCTTCCCGGGGATGTGGAAATACACAGGCTAAATTTTCATTCCGGCCTCCATGCTGATGCCGATATTCGCAGCAAGGACGGTTCGGTCGTGTCGATAAAGTTTAATCCGGGTTCGATTTTAACGGATACCTCATCGCCAGCCTGGCGTGTCGCAAAGTTTAAAAAGTTCGAACCGTGGACTCTCACATTTGACGGACAGGCGAGTCCCAGTGAAACCTGGGTCCATGCCTGGACGGACAGTAATATCTCCTATCAGGCCGCTAAACTAAGCGGCGTATTCCAAAATAGGGAATGGGTAGGGGAGGCTTGGTTTACTCAAGCTCGGGCATACGGTGCAGTAGCCGACTCCCTTTACACAAAACAAATCATTCGCCGTGACGGTTACCGTTTGCTTGATTCGCGTTTGTATTGGAAAGATGCCGTATGGCCTGTGACGGGTCAAGTAGGCTGGGGAAAGTTTAAAAATCGTCGAGGCAGTTCCCGCCAGGTTTCCTTGGAGTTCCGAACGCAGCATAAACAATTTGGTACACTGACCTATTCCATGCCTGCGAGGCACCGC
>JAYSRH010000086.1:0-5006 GCA_043721115.1 Fibrobacteria bacterium
ATTAAAAAGCGCACCCATGGTGAATATGCCGTCTTTTATTACGAGGCCAAAGAAGGTCTCCCAGCGGAAATCGACAAACGTTTCCGCATCAATGAAAACATTTTGCGTTGGCTGACTGTGGCGGATTCCCCTCTTGGCATTCCTCCCGATAAGGTTGAAGGCGAAGTCCAAGTCCAATTGGCCGAACCCGCATATACCCAGCGTAAAGGAGAGGACTAATGTCTGAGCGTAGAGAAAAAGATGCCAAGTCCAAACGGAAGAAGATTTGTTACTTCACCGAAAACAAGATCAAGTTCATCGATTACAAGGACGACAAGCTGCTGCGCAAGTTCGTGAACGAGCGTGGAAAAATCGTATCCCGTAAGATATCCGGCACCACCGCCGTATACCAGCGTGAGCTCGCCATCGCCATCAAGCGTGCGCGACATCTCGGCATGCTGCCCTTTGTTTCCGAAAACATGCGTTGAGGCTAAGGAAGAAATATGGAAATCATACTCAAAGAGGACGTACAGAACCTCGGTAGGGCTCTGGAGCTCGTCAAGGTTAAGACTGGATATGCGCATAACTTTTTGTTTCCGAGGGGATTGGCTGTTTTGGCCACTTCCTCCGCCAAGAAGCAAGTTGAAGCCGACCGAGCCAAAATCGAGGAACGCATCCGTCAAGAGAAAGTCACATTCCAAGCCCAAGCGGTTAAGATGAAGGACCTGTCTTTGACTATTGCAGCCAAGGTTTCGGAAGGCGAAAAACTTTACGGGTCCATCCAGACTTCGGATATTTCGGCTAAACTCAAAGACGCCGGTTACGATATCGATAAGCGCAATGTGCTTCTCCCTGAAGCCATCAAGCAACTTGGTATGTATACGGTTAAAATCCAGTTGCACAAGGAAGTGGAGACAAAGATCAAGCTTTGGATCATTTCCGATGAGTCCAAGTAACCAAGGCACAACCGAAGGCGCCATTGGCGCCGGCATTTCAAATGGCCCGGCCGTTGAAATTGTGGTTTTGGGCGCCAAGGGGCGCATGGGCCAAATGGTCTTGTCTGCCTGTGTGAATAGGCTTAAGGCGAATCCCGGCAGCCTCCGCGTTGTAGGTGCGATTGAATCTCCGACCTCTCCTTACCTTGGGACATCCCTAGGTATCGAGGGACAGGATGTTCTGTGTACGGATCAACTCGAGGCAGTTCTCCATCCCGGTGTTGTTGTCATCGATTTCACAAGTCCTTCGGCAACTTTGGCTGCACTGGCCATCATTCAGCGCATGGGCGCTGCGCATGTCATCTGCACCACCGGTATTTCACCAACTGAAAAACAAATTATCGAATCAGCTTCCCGAACTGTTCCCATTGTTATGGCCCCAAATATGAGCATAGGGGTTACTGTGATGTTCAAGGTAGCGGAAATGGTGGCCCGGATTTTGGGCGATGATTTCGATGTTGAAATTGTGGAAGCCCATCATAATCAGAAAAAGGATTCTCCGAGTGGAACAGCTCTCGGTTTCGCTGAAGCCGTCGCAAGGGGGCATGGTTCGAACCTGAGTATAAAGGCCAACTATGGCCGCTCAGGTTTGGTGGGAGCACGGCCCAAGGGCGAAATCGGCATTCATGCCGTCAGAGGCGGTGATATTGTCGGGGATCATACGGTTCTTTATGCCGGGGATGGTGAGCGCATTGAGCTCAAGCATGTGGCGCATAGCCGGCAGACTTTTGCCCAGGGGGCTGTGAAAGCCGCAGTATTTTTGGCCGGAAAGCCGCCGGGCATTTATACAATGGTTGATGTTTTGGGTTTGTAATCGCCCTGCTGCTTCCATGTGGGGCGGCACTTTTCCACAATTAAATTAATTGTACATTAAGACAACTCTATCCGGGGTAGGCCTTGCATAATACCAATTCCCTTGCCATTGTTCTCGCCCTCTGCGCGTCTGTCTTTCATGGATTTACAGCAGCCGCTGACACAACCACCATTGCGGTTGTAGACAGCCTAAAGTCGGTCCCAAAAGATTCGACAATTCTGATTAAGGATAGCCTTAAGGTGGCCGCCGATTCTGCGAAAAGTTCTGCTCAACCATCCACAACAAGTTCTGTAACGGTTACCGTAGGGGCTGCGGTTCCCGGCGATTCTAGTGCCACTGATTCTACTAAAACCCGCCAGACTAAAAAACGAAATCGTATCGTTCGGGAAACCACGGTGAATACCATTGATCAACTTAAAGGCCAATATCGCTCTCCCAAGAAGGCCATGTTCATGTCCCTGATGGTCCCGGGGCTGGGCCAGGCCTATGTCGGCCACCACTGGATCAATTATTCTCGCGCAGCGGTCTATTTAATGACCGATGTAGCATTGGCCTATGGGTGGCATTATTATGTGGTGGATCGACAGAACCAACAAATTGCCAAATACCGGAAATTTGCGGATGAGAATTGGAGGCAGGCACGCTACGAAAGTTTTTTAAGCAATCATCTTACCGGCATGGATGCGGATAAATTTGCTTTCGTCAATCCCCACCGCCAATCGTATTGCGAATCCGTGCAGAACAGGGATACGCCAAAAGGAATATCGCTTTATTCGGGCTGTATTTCGCCCATAACGGATGAGATAAATTACTCCAGTTTTAAAGGCGTATACAATGATGATTCCTGGACTACGGATTCCACTTCTATTCGTCGCGGCCAGTTCGTCGATACCCATCAATTCTATGAGCTGGTTGGTAAAGAAGTTGAGTTTATAACCGGATGGTCGGACGCGGGAAGTATTGAATTGGTCGACTCCACCTTTTTCATAAAAGGTTCAGACGGTAAGCCTCAAAAGGATCCCGAGGGAAAATTTCTTCTAGCCGTCACGCCATTACAACAGACCTATATCGAAATGCGTGCAAAGGCCAATGACTATGCCAGGATGCAAGCGTATTTCTTGGGTGGAATGGTCATCAATCACCTAGTATCAGCGCTTGATGCAGCCTTGACCGCTCATTATCACAACAAGGCATTGTACCAGACTGAAGTCGGCTGGTGGGATCGCATTCATTTGGATGGCGGATTGGCTTGGCAAGGATTCGTCCCTGTGACTGCAGTAACAGCCCGTGTTACATTCTAGAGGAGGTATGCATTGCCCTACCTTAAAAATACAGATAGCGAAGATCTTTTTATTCACTGATGTGGCAATTGACCAATGAAGGCTACTTTCCTCGCTGTTTGTTTGGCCGCATTTCCAGTAATCGCACAAAGCACCGGTCCATTGGTCTTAGATCAAAAAACAGCCGTGCAAGACACTTCTGATGAAACAGTCATTGAAGTCGATCAACGGCAATCGAAAAATGCTGGCAAATCTCTTCCCTTGGCGATGGTTTGCTCTGCCATTCTGCCTGGTTCAGGAGAATTCTATTTGGAGGACAATGGCCCCGGTAAAGTTTTTCTACTGGTGGAAGCCGGTTTCTGGGCCTCGTTGTACATCGCTTTCCTAACACAAGACAGCTATTTGCAAAGTTCACGGAATTATGCTTCAGAATTTTCAGGAATTGATGCATCCGACAAGAGTGTCAGTTTTTTAAACACCATGGCCAGTTACCGCTCCTATCAGGAAAGACAGCATCGACAGGACAGCTATGAGTTGGCGCAAATCCTTTCCGGTAAGCGGGATCGGGATTATGCCATACCCATGGTGGCGGAAAACGACTGGGATTTCGGAAGTTCCACTAACCCGCAGAATACCCGTAACTGGAAAACGTTTCAGTCCACTTTGCGGTATTACCGGTCCTCGAAAGTTGCCGTGTCCTTTGCCGTTGGAGCGCTGGCGCTGAACCGGTTGGCCTCGCTGGCGCATACTTTGAACGTTTTTAAGCGCACCAGTGCCAAAGGCTTAGGTTTGCAGGTGACGCCGGAATTTGGACCTGATTATGCCGGGGCACGCCTTAGCCTAGGGATTTAAATGGTTATTATTATAGCCAAATTACCCATGTAATGGTTATGATAATAACCATTACATGGGAAGTCAGATGTCTAGAAAAACAGCCCCAATATTACCGGACTTGATAGACATTCTGAGAGGTCTTGGTGAGAATATCCGGCTTGCGAGGTTGCGACGCAGCATTTCAACTACGATGTTGGCTGAGAGAGCTGGCATGACAAGAACGACTTTGCGCTCCGTAGAACGGGGCGAAGCTGGAGTAACTATTGGAGCTTACGCCAGTGTCCTATCGTGTCTTGGTCTTGAAGGTGATATTAAGCTGCTCGCAAAAGACGATGAACTTGGCCGAAAACTTCAAGATGCGGGATTAACGCATAAGAAAACCCGTGTTCCACGCCGCAGAAAGACGGGGTGAAATGGCCATGGAAAAATCAAGATCGAAAGAAATTCAGGTCTGTGCTCACTGGGCCGGCCTGCCAGAGCCTGCCTTAATGGGTTCGTTGGTTGCTTCTATTGTACGCGGTAAAGAAGTCTTTGCATTCTCCTATGATGTGAATTGGATTAAATCATCGCGAGGGCAGAATCTTGACCCAAACCTACTACTCTTTGCAGGACCTCAATATCCCAAAGTCGAACACGCAAACTTTGGTCTGTTCCTCGACTCTTCTCCCGATCGATGGGGGCGCACACTTATGTTACGCCGTGAAGCACAGCAGGCACGCGAAGAAAAAAGAGAGTTCAAAGCTTTACAGGTAAATATGAAACCTTCTTGGCAAAAAGATTTGATAGGGCAAATAACCTAGAAAGAATTCATTTTACTTCAGCTATGACGTTGCTTGGCAAGAAAGATGGAGATGGCGGCCATACGGGTGTCAGTTATCTCGATCTGGCTGACTTCATCATAAAAAATGGAGCCCAGGCAGACAAAGACCTTGAACAGCTTTGGCGAAGAATTGTATTTAATATCTGCGTATCCAATGTGGACGATCACCTACGCAATCATGGCTTCCTTTTGCAGCAGAATGGATGGGTACTCTCTCCCGCCTACGATATGAACCCTTCTGAAACCGGCAATGGACTGACATTGAACATTTCCAAACAGGACAA
>JAYSRH010000087.1:0-4990 GCA_043721115.1 Fibrobacteria bacterium
GGTGGTCGCATGTTTACAAAATGAAAAAGTCACGTCCACTGAAATCCTGAATCCTCCCGGCAAAAGTACCGTCGTTGGTTTATTCTCAGATGAAAACGGAAAACCCGTGCCTGGAGTGGTTGTCCGCGCCTATCCAATTGATTACAACCCTGTTTTGGATACCCGACAGGATGCCGTACACAAACATTTCGACTCCACGGATGCCGAAGGCAAATTTGAAATTGAAGGTCTGGACTCTGGGACCTACAATTTTGTGGCTGAAGACGGTCAGAGTGGAAAAAAAGCGATGGTACGCACCATCCTGGTTGATGGCACCATCGACGTAACTTTGGGAACCCATCTCCTAAAACGTACCGGTGCCCTGACTTACCTGGTACCGGATTCCTTATCGAAAAAAATGGCTTTTATTTGGATTCCAGGAACTCCATTTAAATCGTCCTTGGAACGCGAGAATAGTGAATCGCACCGAGGGCTATTGGATTCACTGCCCGTCGGTCGCATACCTGCTTTAGTTTATTCCAATTTGACCGATGCCTATCATGTGCAGCCCCTTGTAAAAGACGTTCCCATCCGTTCTGATGACACGCTTCCGGCTGATGTCTATTCCACCTTCAGGTACAATAAGCGAATTTTCCTGAATACCACAGTTACTGGAGCCAACTTAATGTCAAAAGCCGGCCGGTTTCCACTTCGGGTATGCATCAGCAAAGCAGACGTCGATTTTAGCCTCCTCCAAAAAAACGGCAATGATTTACGCTTCGCGAAACCTGATGGAACACCGTTGGCCTATGAGTTGGAATCTTGGGATCCCGACAATGGTAATGCTGCCGTCTGGATTAGCATGGAAAGCGTGGTCGGCAACGATTCAACCCAATATATTCGCATGTATTTTGGTGACAGTCTGGCGACTTCCCAGTCCTCGGGTTCGGCCGTATTTTCCCCTCAATTCGGCTACCGCGGTGTGTGGCACTTGAACGAAATGTCCACTGATGCTCCTTTTCAATACAAGGACGCCACGGGAAATTCGAATCATGGCACCGGAGTCGGGATGACCCACTTCCCCAGAATCCCCTCCTTAACCAGTTACGGCCAGGAATTTGACAGTACATCGACTGGAATAAATGTAGGCACTGGGCCAACTTTGCATTCCGATAAGGCTCTGACTTTGGAGTCCTGGGTACAGATTAAATCGTTCATCGCGCATGGAAATTTCTTGGCCAAAGCCGTGCCTGGAGGCGGATACCCGTTTTACGAATACGGTTTGGCCTTGGGTGATATCAGCAATACGCTGCGGCTGACTTTAACTCTGGGAGGAATCAACTATGAACTTTGGTCCAATCAGACATTGACGCTGGGCAATTGGATTTATGTAGCGGGAACGTATGATGGAAACGCAATGCGTATCTACATCAACGGAGTAGAAGTGGACGCAGGCTATTCCACTGGAAGCCTAACGGATTTCGGTCGACCCCTTATGATCGGGACCTACGAATACCCATCGGGCACTCACTTTGACGGATGGATTGATGAACCGAGAGTTTCTGGAATCGCCCGCGACGCGGCGTACTTTAAACTCAATTATGAAAACCTTAAACCTGATAGCCGTTTACTGAAATTCGAATAGCTTCCATACACTGTAACTGCGCAAACAGCGCTTCAATTCGCGGGGCCGTTCCACCGGCACTTAAAATAGCCTGGCAAGGCCTTGCGTAAATAGCCTCTAGCTCCATGGGACGGCCGGCAGAAAAATCCAATTTCATGCTGGGTTCATAGGCATCCATCGCATCTGTATTGGCCAACATTTTTTCAATAGTATTTTCAGGCAGGACAACACCGCAAGCCTTGGCACCCATTGTCACTTCGCCCATTATTTGCGCAATCAACTTTCGCATCAGCGGTTGCCTTAACAATTGCGAGGTGTTGGCATTCAGAACTGTGCACAACCCGTTAAAAGAAATATTCCAAACAAGTTTTGTCCATCTGGCTACGCGCCAATCCGGTTGCAAACGAATCTCAACACCGGCGAGCGCAAAGGTCTGCTCCAACACGCGCATCGCATCGGTGACTCCTGCCGCAGGAGCGTTTCCAGAGACATACTCTGCCAATGTAATCGCGCCATAGGACAAGTGACGGATCCAACCCGGACCTTCTTTGCGTGCGCACAAAAAGCACATTCCTCCGATAACGGTCGCATCAGGAACCAAAGTGGCAACGTCCTGCTCCGGGTTAAGACCGTTCTGGAGCACCAGCACCATTCCTCCTGGTTTTAAAATCAGGGGCAGAATTTTTTTAAGCTGCGGATTGTCCGTGGTTTTCCAAGCCAGAACGGATATATCACATTTAGGCATGGATGGAGCATCCTGATAGGCATTAACCAAGTCCAAATGGAAATTGCCAAGAACGGAATCCACTCGAAGTCCATGGTTTTTCACGTGGGTATAGTCCGTCCTGAGCAGGAAATGCACATCTTGACCAGACCGCGCCAACAGTCCACCGTAATACCCGCCAACTGCGCCAGTGCCTAAAATGGCAATCCTCGACATATGCCTCCTCTTTCAAAGTGGACAAAAAGTGCATATTTACCCGGTTTTGGACAGGAAAAGCCTTCTGCAGACCGTAAAAAATGGTCGACTCTTATACAATTGCTTGGAAAACCTGTCAATTCGAGCTATTTTAACCCCCGTTCGAGAATAAAGCCAAATGGACACCTGTGTCGTAGACGGTTTTTTTATTCTCACCAAGGAGTTCAGCCATGCCGCAGATTAAAGGAAAAAGGGTCGTAGTCACCCTCGAATGCACCGAAGCCCGCGCCGCAGGCGTTCCCCCATCACGCTATATGACGACCAAGAACAAATCCAAGCAATCGGGTCGCATTGAAAAGAAGAAGTACAATCCCTTTATGCGGAAACATACGCTTCACCGCGAAGTGAAATAAAGCCAGGGGGCGAAATGCCATCCCTATTTTCCCGTATCATCAAAGGGGAAATCCCCTGCGAAAAAATTCTCGAAGACGATCGATACTTCGCCTTTCTCGACATCCGTCCCATTAATCCGGGGCACACACTTGTCGTTCCTAAGTTGGAAGTCGATGAATTGTTTGCCCTGAGTGATGAAATACTCGCCTCCGCATTACCGTTTGCAAAAATCATCGCACGCGCCTTAAAAAAAAGTGTCCCGTGTCGGCGTATCGGACTACTTGTGGCCGGTTTTGAAGTGCCGCATGCCCATCTTCACCTGGTACCCATCCAGACCGAAGGCGAACTCACCTTCAGTAGGGCGCGGGCATCTAATCCTATTGAGCAGTCCGCGCTTGCGCAAAAAATCAGGGAGAATCTATGAACGCGAAAAAGCCAGTGGTACCCGACGTTTCCCTGCCTAGGCGGCCACGGCGCAATCGACGTTCCCCATCTCTGCGAGCCTTGGTGCGCGAAACCGAATTGACCCCGGCCCATTTTATCCTCCCTCTTTTTATAACCGAGGGCAAAAATGCGCGCACACCTATTCGCTCCATGCCCGGTGTCGCCAGACTGAGCCGAGACCTTATTCTCAAAGAGGCCAGACACGCCTTGTCGCTAGGCATTAGCACGGTCGCCCTATTCCCGCTGATCCCGGAAAAACTGAAGGATGCCTATGCATCTGCATCCGCAAAACAAGATGGGTTGCTGCAAAAAACTATTTCTGATTTAAAATCGGCCTTGCCGGAACTCACAGTTATTACGGATGTTGCCATGGATCCCTATTCCAGCGATGGCCACGATGGACTGGTAGTCAAAGGCAAAATTTTGAATGACGCCACGCTGCCGATTCTTGCCGCAATGGCCTTAGCGCAAGCCAAGGCTGGAGCCGATCTGGTTGCCCCTTCGGACATGATGGATGGCCGGGTCGGCTACCTCCGGGACGCTTTGGATAGTGCTGGGTTTTCGGAAATTGGCATTCTAGCCTACACGGCCAAGTACGCATCCGCATTTTATGGTCCCTTTCGCGAAGCACTCGATTCCGCACCGAAACATGGTGATAAAAAAACCTATCAAATGGATCCGGCCAATCGGCGGGAGGCCTTGCTGGAGGCGGAACTGGATGTCCAAGAGGGAGCCGATCTGGTGATGGTGAAACCGGCTCTGGCTTATCTCGATGTCATCGCCGCGATCAAAGCCGCTGTAAATGTACCGGTGGCTGCCTATCACGTTAGTGGCGAATATGCCATGATCAAAGCTGCCGGTCAGCTGGGCTGGCTCGATGCCGACGCCGCCATGTTGGAATCCCTCATCTCCATTCACCGCGCTGGTGCAGATGCCATTCTGACTTATGCGGCCATGGAAATTGCTGAACGACTGGCCTAATCCATGCTAACCGACCTTCACTTGCACAAATATTTGGAAGGTCTGCTTTCCGACAAGGAATCGGAAGAAGTTGAAAAGTTACTGGCGAAAAATCCAGATATGCAAGCTCGTTTGGAAACCCTGAAAAACCAAAGCCAAGTACTGGGCAAACCTACCTGGCAAAGAGTCCTCCTGGAGCGACAGACACGTCGCGGCAGTCGTACCCGGTATACCACCCTCCTGCCCGCCTTACTAATGCTTATGGTGGTACTGATGGTTACCCGGCACTGGTTTTCGCGGCCCGGTGAAAACTCCACTTTTACCATGAGTGGCGGCAACGGCTCCTCGATCGAACTCCTGTACAATTCCAAAAACGGTTGGAGATATTTGGATGCGGGATTTCAAGCAGCAGACAGCCTGTCAATTTCCATTCGCGATTCTGGCCAGTATCATGTCGCCGTCGTGGCTGTTTACGGTCGCGGACCTGAAACACAGGTTGTTCCACTTTTGCAAAATAGTGTCGATCAGACCTATGGGAAAGCATCCGCAAAACCAGTTTTTTGCTTGAAGAATCAAACGTCCGCATCAGGCACAATTGAAAATGCACTGGCGATTCCAGCCCAATTCGTGGTTTTTTACGACGATGCGCGCCTGCCGGAATTAACCAGCAC
>JAYSRH010000088.1:0-4986 GCA_043721115.1 Fibrobacteria bacterium
GTTGGAAAGGGAACCCATCAAAGTCCAGGAACCGCGATTGTTTCAATATTTGGGCAGTGGCAGCCTAACCCTGGTTGGCATGGTTTCCAGAAGGGTTTATCGTTTTTCGGCAGCCAACCCTCAATTGGAAGTGGCTGCTGGGGATGCTCCTGCTATGATGGGAGAAATGGACCTGAAAGCCATAGTTAAAATGTTATCTTTCCCCCCCGATGCCCAAAAGAACCGACCTTCATAAGATTATGCTCATTGGCAGCGGCCCCATCGTGATTGGGCAGGCCTGCGAATTCGATTATTCCGGAACTCAGGCCTGTAAAGCGCTTAAAGAAGAAGGCTTTGAAGTTGTCTTGATCAACTCCAATCCGGCCACCATCATGACCGATCCCGGCCTGGCGGATGCCACCTACATTGAACCCATAACCTGGGAAATGTGCGAGAAAATCATCGCCAAGGAAAGACCTGATGCACTCTTGCCCACTTTGGGTGGACAGACCGGCCTCAATACGGCCGTCGAACTTGCCAAGCGCGGCATTCTAAAAAAGTACGGTGTCGAGATGATCGGCGCCAACCTGGAAGCCATCGAGAAAGCGGAATCGCGCCAACAGTTCAAAGTGGCGATGCAAAAAATCGGTATTGAATCCGCGCGGTCTTTTGTCGCGCACACGATTGAAGAAGCCCGCAAAGCCAAAGCCGAAATCGGATTGCCCTTGGTTATCCGGCCTGCGTTTACCATGGGTGGAGCCGGTGGCGGATTTGCCTATACTGAGGAAGAATTTGAACGGATTACCGCCGGCGGCCTGCAACTCAGTCCGACCTCCGAGGTTCTAATCGAAGAGTCCATCGTGGGATGGAAAGAGTTCGAGATGGAAGTTATGCGAGACAAGGCTGACAACGTGGTCATCATTTGTTCTATCGAGAATTTAGATGCCATGGGCATTCACACCGGCGACTCCATCACCGTGGCTCCGGCGCAGACATTAACGGATAAAGAATACCAGCGCATGCGCGATGCTTCCATAGCCTGTATTCGCGAGATTGGCGTAGAAACCGGCGGGTCCAACGTGCAATTCGCCGTCAATCCCAAAGACGGTCGAATGCTCATCATCGAAATGAATCCCCGGGTCTCCCGCAGTTCTGCTTTGGCCAGTAAGGCTACGGGTTTTCCCATCGCTAAAATAGCGGCCAAGCTCGCAGTCGGTTATACGCTGGACGAATTGCTGAACGACATCACCCGGGTCACGCCTGCTTGCTTCGAGCCCACCATAGACTATGTGGTGACTAAAATCCCCCGTTTTACTTTTGAGAAATTTCCGCAGGCGGATTCCATTCTAGGAACACAGATGAAGTCTGTCGGCGAAGCCATGGCCATTGGCCGCACGTTCAAGGAATCGTTGCAGAAGGCCATGCGTTCCATGGAAATCGATCGGTATGGCCTGGGCGCAGATGGCAAAAAGGAGATCCCGGATGCGGAGATCCCTAATAATCTGGACTTTCGGAGGCCTGGCATCAACCGCGTACTTTCCGTGCGACGCGGCTTTGAGCTGGGCTGGAGTGTGCAAAAACTGCATGACATGAGTATGATCGATCCTTGGTTCTTGAACCAGATCCAGGATTTGGTGCTGTTTGAAAAACGGGAACTTTTGGGTAAAACGCTGGCTTCTGTGTCCAACGGGATTGTCAAGCAAGCCAAACAATGGGGCTATTCCGATTACCAGCTGGGATTTCTATTAAAGTCAAATGAAGATGCAGTAAGAACGCATCGCAAAAGCATCCGTGTCCTTCCCGTCTACAAAACCGTGGACACGTGCGCGGCTGAGTTTAAGGCGTTCACGCCGTATCACTATTCCACTTATGAAGAAGAAAATGAATCCATCCGTTCACCACGCAAAAAGGTGCTCATCGTAGGTGGGGGACCCAATCGAATCGGGCAGGGTATCGAATTCGATTATGCCTGCTGCCAGGCTTCATTCGCATTACAGGAAGAGGGCTATGAGTCCATCATGGTCAATTCCAATCCGGAAACCGTAAGCACCGATTACGATACTTCCGACAAACTTTATTTTGAGCCGCTCACTCGCGAAGACATTCTCAATATCATCGAGCTGGAACAACCGGATGGCATCATCCTGCAATTCGGCGGTCAGACGCCGCTCAAATTGGCCAAACCGCTGGAGCTTGCCAAAGCGCCCATCATCGGGACCTCTCCCACGTCCATCGACATTGCCGAAGATCGCAAACTGTTCTCGGAAATGGTGGAACGGCTGGGATTGCGCCAGCCCCCGCATGGCATTGCCACCAATACTCTGGAGGCCGTAACCATTGCCCAGGGATTGACCTACCCGGTTTTGATTCGTCCTTCCTTTGTTTTGGGCGGTCGGGCGATGATGATCGTGTACAGTCAGGAAGAGTTGGAAAAGTACATGTCCACTGCTGTAGAAGCGTCTTCGGAGCGTCCGGTGCTGGTGGATAAATTTTTGGATTCTGCCATGGAAGTCGATGTCGACGCCATCTCGGATGGGACTACCGTAGTGGTGGCCGGCATCATGCAGCATATCGAGGAAGCGGGCATTCATTCCGGTGACTCCGCCTGCATTCTGCCTCCGCAGGATTTGTCGCCCCGGCTGCTCCGGGAATTGGATCGTCAAACCATTGCTTTGGCCAAGGAGCTCAAGGTTATCGGACTCATGAATATCCAATATGCCATCAAGGATGAATTGGTGTATATCCTGGAAGTCAATCCGCGCGGTAGCCGAACCGTTCCCTTTGTCAGCAAAACCATCGGCGTTCCGTTGACCAAATTGGCAACCAAGATCATGGTGGGAAAAACCTTGCAAGAATTGGGATTCACGGAAAGCCGCATGCCTCCTTATATCGCGGTTAAAGAAAGCGTTTTCCCCTTCGCCAAATTTCACGGCGTGGATACGTTGCTGAGTCCGGAAATGAAATCCACCGGCGAGGTGATGGGCATCGACTACAACTTTGGACTGGCTTTTGCAAAAGCCCAAATGGGAGCAGGAAATTCTCTCCCTTTGCATGGCAAAGTCTTTATCTCGGTGAATAATCGGGATAAGGAAAAGGTCGTGCCGCTCGCACGTAAGCTAACGGAAATGGGATTTGAAATCGTGGCTACTTCGGGCACAGCCCGGATTCTAGAAAGCAAAGGCATTGCGGCCGTGGTCGTGAAAAAGGTTTCGGAGGGACGCCCCAATGTCGTTGAGCTTATCGCTAAGAAGGAATTTGCCTTCCTGATCAATACGCCTGCAGGAAAGTCTTCCAAGGACGATGACGGCGTGATTCGCAAAGCCGCGCTATTAGCGCAGATTCCGTATACCACCACGTTGTCTGCTTCTGAAGCGGCTGTAGAGGCCATTCAGGCGCTAAGGGGAGGAGAGCTGGATGTTTGTTCACTCCAGGAGTTCTACCGAAAAAGCGGCATACCCGTTCCTGAAGCGACCCAACAAGTTCCGGCTTAATCATCCAATGGCCCTTGCCGGTGCTCGTTCCATGAGCCCTTGCCGGTGGCCGTCCATCCGTGACTCCCCATGGCTAAATTCGTACACTATATCCTAGTGCAGAATACCATGGCCCGCTACCTCGCAAAACCACCTGGCCTTTTTTTAGGCCTGGTCCGACTATGCCTCCCCGTCCTAGTTTTTGGTCTCGGCGGGTGCGTCTATTTCAATACGTATTTCAACGCGCAGAAAGCCTATGATCAGGCCATGCGCATGCATGACAAACGGCTGGATAAGAATCCGGAGGATTCGATCATCGCGTCACCGGAAGAAAAGGTTAAGCTGGAGCGAAGTATCGCCAAGGCTTCCAAAGTTCTGGAGCTCTATTCCACTGAAATAAAATATCAGCCCAAGTCGCTGTTCTTGATTGGCGAGTCTTACCTTGCGATGGGGGAGTATGGCAAAGCCATTCTCAAGTATGAGGAGTTGCAACGCTTTTATCCCAAGGCAGAAGAAATTCAGGTGGCAGAATTCCATCGCGCCAAATGCCTATTTCTGAATGGGCAATACCCGTTCGCCCTGACTGCATTGGAAAAAGTATTGGCCACGACCAAAGATCCGGATGTGCGAGCCGTGACGTTAGGTTTTCTGGCACAACTCGAAGTCAAAAATGATTCTCCAGCTGTGGCGTTGGAACTGTATGAAAAACTTTTGCAAGAACAGGCTCGCACTCCGGAAGCCAAAGCGCAGGTTCACTTTGAAGCGGCAAAGCTGGCCTGGAAACTGGAACTCTGGGAACGGGCCAGGAACCATGTGCGGGCGGTGGAAATCAAATACCTACCCACCAAGCTGCGGTATCGATGTGACATGTTGGCGGCGGAATGCTTGTATCGCCTAGGTCGTGGCCAGGAAGGCATAACTGAATTGGAAGCGATGCTCAAGAATCGACTTTACACGCCCTTCTTTTCCGACATAAATCTCAAACTGGCGGAAGGATATTTTCAGATTGGCAAGCCGGATAAGGCTACCGCCTTGCTCATTCAGGTGCCGAAACTTTCCCCTAAAACAGCCGCTTCTGCCGAAGCTTTTTATCGACTCGGCATGTATCAATTGACCGATCTCAAGCAGGAGAAAACCGCTAAAGTTTTTTTTGATTCCGCAGAAGCTGCAGGCATTCAATTTGAGTATGGAGCCAAAGGGTCCGAGCGTTCCAAGGCACTCACTCGCCTGGCGGATTTTCGCAAGTCCACGGACACGGCAGCGGCACCGGTCCATTATCGTGATTTCATGATCGCGGAATTGTTTCTTTTCAATCTGGACAATGTCGACAGTGCCTTAGGGCATTTGGATCGCATCGTAAAAGATCCACGCCAGGATTCCAACCACAGCATGCGCGCTGCCTACGCGCGAGCCTTTATCCAAGAGGAGTTCAAGCACTCCAAGCCAACCGGTGATTCCTTATACCAATTTGTACTCGACAAGTTCCCGAGCACGGAATACGCCAAACAGGCGGAACGCAATCTGGGCCTTAAGGCAA
>JAYSRH010000089.1:0-4978 GCA_043721115.1 Fibrobacteria bacterium
TGGCTCGTGAATCCCTTCATTGCTCCGCGAATGGGCACACCGATCCAGTCGCAAACCATCGATCTATTTGGACAGCACGAAAATGGGGGGAGGGGGTCGTTTTGGTAAAGAGAGTAAAATCATCGAAAATTTGATCAAAAGAAGGAATAGAGACGGCTAACTAAAACATTTTGGACAGTAGTGAGCCTTCACACAAAGCCAGGCTCCCAGGCGATTGGGCATGTTATCCAACCCGATGCCGAAGACGGCCACGGGGACGCCACGCAGGTGTGCGCAAAGGCACCAGACCAGCAATTGGTACGGATTTCTCCAGGGCCCGCCCCAGTAATCGTTGAACTGGAAGCTGCCGGATACCACCAAGGCATCCAGGCCGGCGGAAGCCTGCCAAGTGCCCATTAGCCTGCGCAGCTCGCCCGGCAACCATGTGGGTCCGCAGGCGGTGGTATCGCCGGTGATGTCAATGGCAGGGATTTGATGCGTGCGTGTCACATCGTCGGGTAAGGTGGAGATGCCTAGGAAGCGTACGGAACCCATCTTTTCGCGCAGCACACAAAGCATCGCCTTGCGGCTCGCGACATCGCCGAGATTGTCGCTGGAATAGGGGCCGATCAATCCGATGCACGGGCTGAAGCTGCGCTGAGCCCGAGCGGCCGGCCGGGCCGCGAATGATTTTCCCGGCGAGGCGGCCGCAGGACGCGCGGCGGGGCTTCGGGCTGATTTGGGCTTCGATGCCTGTGGGGATGATTTGGATAAATGTGGATTCACACTTGAACTATAAGGGCAGGCGGGCTCGAAAGTTGAGCGATTCATGGAGATTTTAGGATCCTTTTACGGTTAAAAACGATAATCTGCCCTAGAATCCCAAACTGAGACATACAGCCGTGGGCCGTGTCGGATTAATGCTACCGAACAATGGCATTGGGCTCGAAGTCCCTTAAATCGCCTAATCCAGATGACAAAAATTGGCGTTTTTCCGCTCAAGTGCGACAAAGAAAATCTTTCCGAATTGTACATCCCGATACTGCCGGTTTGGACATCGGTTCCAGAGAGATTTTACTGCGATCCCTTTGGAACGGACATTGTAAGCATGATGAAGCAACGATTGCTAATGCTCTGATTGGGACTTGGCGCAAGGAACATCTATTCTATCAACAACTCTTCGTGGAAGTGGAAAAAGAAATCGTTGCTTTTTTCGTTATAATCTTGGTTTGGCCCCAATTACCAGAGATGTGGAACTCTTCCCGATTCACGACTGCACCAGTTTTGGAAAACCGATCCAAGGAAATTTATTGAAATGGTGCAATTCGACTCATAGCTTTGGTCAAGACAGGACGAACGATTGAGACAATCCTACTTGGCATGGTCATTCCACGCGATTGCTTCAATCGCCCGGCCCATTGAAAGTAGAAGCCTCTCCATTGAAGCTTAAAGAGGAATTCGGTATGGACTGGAGAAAAGGAAGATTTGCCAATAATTTGAGAGACTTTGCTGGGAAAGAGTGCAACCTCAATTGCACTTGCATTTGCAATGGGATTATGGGACGATTAAGAATTGGAAAAGGGGTCCGATTTACCTAAGGCCTTAGAAATTTAAATCTTAATGCGTTCCCATCCTGAACCATTACCCTTCGAATCAATCCTCACGAAGCGCAAGACCTCCTCCTTGGCGGTGTATACCCAGTAATTCAATTGGTCGTAATGCAAGCTGTCCACGAAAACTGATACCGTATCTATGGTTCGGTTTCCAATAGTGAAATCAAGAATGCGCCCATATACCGGACCATGCATATTCTTCGGAGGTAATAAGCCGTCAAGTATTACGATATCCCCTTGAGGATGGAGCTCTAGGTCATTGATATTGTCGAATTCCAGGAGTCTGGTCGCTTTCCCGCCTCGGAGACGATCGCCGATTCGACTAAGGAGATATTCACTTGGGAAAGTTTGAAAATTGGGATTCAAATAATTTTCGTAGCATACCTGTTCCTTGTATCCGAATGAAAGGGAATCTGAATTCACATTTTCAATAGCTGTCAATAAAGTATCACCTCCGTATGCTAAGTAGTTGGCATAAAAATCCATCTTACAGTAAATGGAAAATTGTCCTGCCTCTGGTCGATCCAAAGAAACGTTTGGGCGCCCGCTAAGACGGCTGAGATCGGCAGTACATTTTTTAACAGAAGACTGGATTTCAATTACATCACACCCGAGGTGTATCAGTAGAGCCCAAAATCCAATTAAAATATTTTTTTGCATTCTAAAAATCCAATAATACAGCGAAATCCATGGACAAAGGTTTTTCAGGGAAAACGATTTTATCTATGTCTAGGACCATGAATTGTGGAATTAGGGTATTCCAGTAAGGCGTTGCCTCATCCTCACCATCATCAGTGGAAGAAAAGGGACTGGAATAGATTTCCTGCGTTAGAAAAAGAAACGCCAACTTCAAAACATTTATCATGGACTTTCGAGCTTCATTCACTATCTATAAGGGGATGGATATTAAAACATAAATTTGTGGTACATTGCAGCCAATGAGGTTTTGCCGGTGAAGAAAATCCACAACCTGGTTTTGCCTCTGCTTATCCGGCCGCTATTCCTTTTGCTGCTCATGACTCGTTGATGACAGCCGTATATGACACCGTTCGCTGTGGACTTTATATGGCCTGGACCTTCCGGACGGGCGCCCTGTGACGGTCGATGAAAGCCCCTTGCACGATAATCATTACGGCGACAATGCCTTGCTGCGCACTTTCAATTTTGTTGGCTTGGATTCGGTTACGGTTCTCGCGGTATCACAGGAACCCAAGGTAATTAGGCCATACCGGCATGCAGTTGGAAGGTTTTCTCGCAAAGACAATAGGAAAAATCCGCGGCACCGCGGTATATTGGTCAGAAATAACAGATGCAGAAGTTTAACGTCTAGGGGACGCTATCTCAAATTCCATCAGCAAAAACCAATATAAATGGGCCTATGCGGCCGCCATTCTCACGACTCTCACGGCTCCGGTCGCCTCCCAAAGTTTTTCCCATTCCGACTCCGGATGGGTTAAGATTTGGAACGGCAAGGATTGGAGCGAAGGCAATATCTTCTCGCGCGTCTATGGAGCCACAGTGCCGCCCATCTATCCTCCAGCATCCACATGGCAAATCCTGTATCCTGGCACGGACACGGCCGCCATCTATGTTTCCTCCACGTCGCAGAACCAAGGGAATATCGGCACCAAGAAGAACACCTATAGCCATTATCGCATGCGCGTGGAAGGCAAGTTCGACGTTCTGGGCCCCAACGCCAGCGGCGGCGACAATGCCGGCATCACCTATCATGGCGACGAAACGGCCGCTCGTATGAAGAATAACTGGCCCCGCTCCATCGAATTCCAGATGCGCCAAATCGAAACCGGCGCGGCTTTTTCCATCCAGCATGTCACCTTCGATACCAAGGTAACTGGTAATAGCTACAATCAGAACGGCACGGCTGTGAAGGTTTGCGAAACCGGATGCAATGCCAGAAACTACAACGGCAGTCTGCTCATCTCTAATGGATCGGGTGGCAAAACCCGCTGGCTGCGATACGAATTGGTGGCGCGCGGCTCAGATAGTGCCTTCCATATCGTCAATGATACCGTGGTCTTCCGGCTTTCCAATATCCGCATCTATAGTGACGTGACCATCAATAAAACTCCGGACGGTCCTTGGGATCATGGCCAATTCGGTCTGCAATCCGAGGGTGCGCTGGTGAAATACCGTCGCTGGGAAATCATGGAGTTCCCGATGGGTACGCCCAAGGGCGAAAACTACCTGCACCGGTTCTTCCTGGACGCTCCCGTCAAAGGCGCCGCCATCACCGCCAATTCCACCTTCACAGTCAAATGGCGCAGCCTGGGAAACATTCCCAGCGTCACTCTGGAGTACGGCGTTGGTGCTTCCGGCGCATGGCAGTCCATGGGCACGGTTACTGGCAATTCCAGTACCTATGACTGGAAGGTTCCCGCTTCAGTGACCGGCGACGTGCGCGTTCGCATTTTCGGGCCTGCATGGGCTGGCGCAGATTCCAGCAATGGCACCGGAGTTACCGGACTGGATAAAAGATATCCCGGTTCGCACGAGTACCGGAGCCCGGTCGCTTTCTCAGTCGAAGGCAAAGGTGAAGTGGCTTCTCATATCGAAAGCTATTCCCGCGTTGAAATCAGAAATATCTTCGGTCGCGCCGTCCGCGCCTTTTCGATTCAACGAGCGAATCTGATCTGGGACCGCCGTGATGCCCAGGGCGCGCAGGTTCAGTCGGGAATCTATTTCGTCCGTCTCTTGGGCAATGGCGCCCGGGAAACCTTCCCCATATCCATTTTCTAATCATCGTCGTGCCTAATGCGTAGCTTGCAGGTTAAGGCCTCGACGATTCGCTCAGCCTATTGAACTAAGTGCGGAGTGTTTTTGTATTGATTTGGCCAAGTCCAGCGGCACGAAGAAAAATCCGTATTCATAGTCCAGTCCAAAGGAATACTCGAAAAATCCACTGTACCAAGGAGCACATGCATATAATATTATGCGTGCGAATTTTAGCCGCTGGTAGTTTCGTTAAAAATACGTTTTCAAAAGGAAACCGTATTTTAAAAAATTATTTTGTCAGGTGGAAAAGGGGATCGGAGTTGAGCTTGCGATCCAATTGCCCATTCATTCGGTACTGTGCTTGAGGACCAATGGACTTCCAGCTTCCCATTTGCTTGCGCTGAAACAACCCGGCTGATCCCATGATATCCAGAACGAAAACCCTATCTGTCTCTATAATGCCGAAAGCTTGTAAAGATCCGCCGAATAAATAGATCTTACTGCCCATGGTTACGCATGCAATTCCATGCATTGGCGTAGGAAGATCAGCTAAATAGGACCATTTACCAGTCGCAGGATCGAAAATTTCTGTGGACTTTATCAGTTTCGGAACGCCATTCACATAGGTTTCTCCGCCAGTCACTACAATTTTT
>JAYSRH010000090.1:0-4973 GCA_043721115.1 Fibrobacteria bacterium
CATGGAAGTTAAAACCGATCGGGCTCGTCAAGTGATCAATGAAATGATTCAAGGCCTAATGGCGCCGGAACGACTTCCACTCCACTCCGAAAACGGCCCTGTTTTCACCAAGGGGGAAGACTTTCAGCAGCGCTTGGCAAAAGTGTATGCCCGTGTTACGTCCATAAAAATCGGAGACTCTCTTGATTATCCCCAGACCGCTGCGCTAATTGACGGACTCTTTGCCACCCAGAACCCGTATGTTTCTCCTTCTGGCGCTCCAATTGTGGTGCGTTTTTCGATGGAGGAAATTCAGCGCAAATTTGGAATTAAAAACTAAATGTAAAGATGAAAAATGATCCTTTTGAACCGCCATTTGCTGGTTGGCATGAGCCTTGTTGGAATTGCAAGCTGCAACTTTCCTTTGGCTTCGCGACCGAGTCTTAGGGCCACCACATCCAATTTGTCAGAAAGTCCTGATTGCGCGTTTTGCCACAATTACCCACTGAACGATCACCATCACTTGCTCCATCTTACTTATGAATCCGGCAAGCGATTTTTAAATGGGCTCATTACTTGTGCCGACTGTCACAACACAGCTGTTCCAGCATCACCTGTTGCTGTCCTGGACTCCATGCTTGAAGAACCCATAACGGGCAATCATTTTTTCACTTCAGACTCTTATGATCCCGATCCTGAAAGAAAGTGGAAAGTCGTCCGAATCGATACCTTGATCCAAAATCATCCGGGTACAATAAATCGGCAATCGGGATCCCCTCCACGCATTCAGGAATGGATTACTGGAATCGCACATATGAATGGAACCATAGATGTTGTTTTCGATCCAAAGAATTCCGATTCGGTTCGATTCCAAGGAGAAAAAGCGACCTACAACCCAATAAGGGAAACATGTTCTGCTGTCGCATGCCATGGCGGAATGTTTCCATACCGGTCAGCTGCAACCTCCAAAGGCTTGTCCTTTTTAAACGGGGCTATGCCCGATTCTATTTAGTTGAGTGAAGCGGTGTAGTAGCAGAAAACCCAACTATGTGATACTGTTGGCAATCTGGTATTCCAGAACACCTTCCCTTCAGTTTTGCAAACCAATTCTAGAGTTTCGAAACGGAAGCAATAGTCTCGATAAAGTGGCTGATGTTAAACAGGCTTTGACACTGAACTTGAAATATAGCGCTAAATGGCAGATTTCCATTTTAGGGTCCATTAAAAATGGTCCTGGGAATGATGTTAAAGTTTGAATAGAGTTAAATAGACACTCGAAAGAAAGGGTTATATGCTTTTTAGTTTCAAATATTCGAATACTTTACATCCCAATATTTTTATCAGCATTGTGATTGCCGCCATTGCTGCCGTGCCTACTTCATGGGGTGAATCATTGCGAGCGACTACCACCACGACCGGAATAGTAGCAGGCCTCATAAACCCAGACCTCACAACTACCAAATTTTCAGTGGGTAGCGTTTCCATTCCCGCTGATGCATATAAAGTTGGATTTGTTTCCGCTGATGCAAAACTTTTGAGATTGAATACTACTTTGGCAAATACGAACGTCAGTCTATTGGGGGTTGCCACCGGCACCGGTAATTTTGTCCTGAACAGCACGATAAATGGGATTCTTTTCGGCACTGGTGCCCCTGGAAGCTCTGGCATTGGAACGGAAAGAATGCGGCTAACCTCTACTGGAAGGCTTGGACTAGGCACTTCCACTCCACAGAATGTTCTGGACGTGGAAGGCGGAGCTGCCATCGGCAGCGCTTATTCTGGTTCTAATGTCTCACCTTCTAATGGGTTACTGGTCCAAGGTCAAGTGGGAATCAAAGCAACCACTTTCGGAACAACGGCAAACCTTGTACTAGGCACAAACTATAGTATTAATGGGGAGGGAGGTGAAATTCAGTTCAGTTGAACTCGGCTGGGAGTCCCTTGGGGACACGAGCGGCATTTATAGACGTATATTCGAATAGTCCAACGGAAAATTATTTGCGCTTTCTCGGTGGATCGGATGCCAGCAGTGACACTTGGCTTGCGAGCTTAAACCTTACGAATGGCGATTTTGGGACAGTTGGGAAATTGACTGCCTCTTCCATACAGATTAATAACTGGACTTTGGAGGCCCCTGATTTTGTGTTCGAACCAGGGTATAAATTGAAATCTCTGGAAGCCACTGAAAAATTTGTGTTGAAAAATAGGCACTTGCCTGAAATTCCAAGTGCAGTACAGATGAAATCCCAAGGTGTGGATTTGGTTAAAATGAATATGAAACTTTTGCAAAAGGTTGAAGAATTAACCTTACATGCGATTGAACAAAACCGGCGTATTTCGAAACTCGAAGCCCAAAATCGGAACACAATTTACCCTTCAACGGTCAAGCCATGAAAGGGGTTACAAGCTTAATGTTCCTTGCATGTCTGCTTGCTTTTTTATCTGCTAACGCAACGGATTCGCCGTCCTGTAAGGTGAGCGCAGAGGTTCGCGAGGTCGGTAGAATTGGGAGTCCGCTAGCGGATACTATGATTACGTTGCAATCGAATCAAATAGTACAATTGGCTCTCAACATCACCAACAAAGGACAGGAGAAAGATTTCATTGTAAAGATGAAAACCTTTGGATTGGTCTTGCTGGATGGCCCCTTATCCCGTAACGTTTCCGTTACGAGTTTGACCGACCCAATTCTACTAGTTGGCTTGCGAGGTGCGGATTTAAAAAGCCCATGCGATCCAGGTTCCAGGCGTCTCGCCTATACCGTCTATGCCAAAAGTCAACCAGAACGGGTTTGTGGAACTGCTATGGTAAACTTTTTGTGTGTCGAAGGCGAAGCCCGCCAAATAGTCGCTCAATTCCAGCCCAGTAATCCAACCGACACACAGGTTGTGGCCAAACGTGCCTCTAGTTCCGTACTGGTTCAGACGCCACCTTTACGCGTGGTCAGTAAAGATACGCTTATTCATGCCGGGAAGGTTCAACCATGAAGTATCCAATCGTTTTTTGCCTTTTGTTTCTAGCCGTCACAGCCTTTTCCCTACCTATTGGTCGCCTATACTTTAAATATAACGGAGCGGTGGCTGCGGCCTTTGATGCAAGCGGGAACAGTTTCATTCGGAGCAATAAAGAAACTCCTGGCAGTTATGCGCACGGGGGACTAAGGTTCAAAAAGAATGGCGTGACCCTCTTCAGTATTCGAGAAGGCGGCAATTTGAGCGATGAGCAACTAGGTAAATTTGTTGCCTCCGCTGCCATCGATCAAAATCAAAGCCTGCCATTACAAAACACGGGTTCTCTGGAATTTAAGTATCAGGGCATAGGAAGGGCTGAGTTTGATCATACCGACGGTTCAGTCAATATTGCAGCTCTTTCCATTCAGAAATTCGGATATCGAAAAAATGCTGCACTTTTAAGTCCGGTGGAGAAAATTATATTGCGCGATGCAATTCTTTCCTCAAAAAACCAAAGCTATCCAGGTGATCCCATGGTTCGAACCAACCAACAGCCCTTTGGTGGTGTAAATTATTGGTACAAACAGGATGAAATCCACCAGGCAACTCACGTGCATAGCGGTCCATCTTTTATTCCTTGGCATCGCTACTTGGTTGACCAGTTCGAGGATCTCCTCCGGATGCAGGATCCGCTTGCTTCCATGCATTATTGGGATTGGACCACGGACCCAAGTACCGGCATCTTAACGGGGAGCAATTTTATGGGAGCCGCCAACGGTGAAATGGGCGAACCCTGGCTGAGCGCTGGATTCTACAAGCCGGACTGTAATCCAAATGCTACTGCGCAGGATATCAACCCCATAAATCCCTGTAGAGGCGAATATTCTGGATCTGCTGGGGGTGCTGTTAACGGCACCGGAAACGGATTTGATCCTCCACAAAGTGTATCTCGGGGCGTCAATTTCAGCTCTCTTTACACAGATCAGGAAGTGGTACATTCAGCAGATGCCTTTACTATGGCGGAACAGTGGCAAGTTTTTAGCGAAATGGCTGAGTCCGCTCATAATAGCGCTCATGGAGCAATTAACGGTACCATCGGTGTTTCGCACTCTGCTTTTGAAGATCCATTTGTCTTTTTGCTGCACTCCAATCTCGATCGCCTTTTCGCAAGTTGGCAAAGGTTGGGTGGACCGGGAGACGCAACAGGGTGCAGCGGTTCATCAAATTGGCGGTTGGACGTTAATTGCAATATCTATGGGAATTACCAAACATCGCCTGGTGAACCCAGGAAAGCCATAGCCTATCCAATGGAGCCATGGTCTCATCTGGATCCGACTGCAGTGCCAGTTCTACCTTGGGCCAACCCAGGCGCAGGTATTCCAGGATTGACTTCAACAACTTCCTATGTGATAACACCTCGACTATATGACGGATACGCGCAATGAACGAGGGTAAGACATTAAATTTCAGAACTGCATCCCGCTTTTGCATGCGATTATTTCTTTATTGTGTAAGCCTGGGTACTTTAGTTAATGCGGCGCCCTCATCAAAGTCTTTTGTTGCGGCAGATTCAACACTATCGCTGCGTTTGACCACCCTGGATGGAAAAGATGCCCAGGGTCTTGCAATCTACGTCGGCACCTTTAAAGAATTGGTTCTATGGATAGGAAACTCCGGGTCCCCGGATTCATTTCAAATAAGTGACTACCCCGTTTATCTAATTGATCATTTGCCCGGCGAGAAATTTCTTCGGCGGATATTTATCGGAACAGGCCTTGATTCCATCCATTTTCATATTGCGCCTATGGCGGAGCAGGTTAATCAATGCTTTTCCATAACTACAAGCCTTAGTATTACTTTATTTCGGCTATACCATGCCCCCCAAGATATAGCCTTTTTAGAACCCCACTTTTCTTGCGTATCCACCACAGAGACCTTTCCACGAATACCCAATTTCGATAAAAGGAACAATCAATTTTCAAATTCCAGTCTAGCTTCCGGTTTTTCACAGGGAGCAAGGTGGAATTGGGGGAGTTCTTGGTT
>JAYSRH010000091.1:0-14028 GCA_043721115.1 Fibrobacteria bacterium
TCCCGATCGGAATATAAATTCGTTCGCATTGGTAGTAATTTGCAGGTTTTGGGTTCTGACATCCTATCTGTGGAACTATTCAATGTCCTTGGTGAAAGGGTCGCCCTAAGTAAAGCCAATGAAAATGGTCTAATTGATATCTCTTTCCTTAAACCTGCAATGTATATGATCCAAATCACGACATCGTACGGTACCGTCACAAGCAAGGTACCCTTCTTTTAGCATTAACTTCCGCTTTAACCTTTTCTCTAATCTTTTCTGATTGATTGGTTTTTTGAATAGAATTAGCTGTTTTATCGTGATGAGAGTCCAACAAGGAACTTTAAGTATTACTGTAAGATGCCACTACGCCTTGATTTACATCGATTTTATTTTTAAAAATCGCTCAACTCCTGCAAAAAATAATCCGATGAATGAATTGTAACCGGGAGGGAGTCCCGGCCCGCAAGAATGCAAGGAAGCATCCGAGCGTAATTCACTACATGGAGGTTATTTAACATGCGTATTAATCATAATGTTTCCGCGATGATCGGACAGGGTGCACTTCACACACAACAAGGTGCCCTGTCCAAATCCCTCGAAAAACTTTCCACTGGTTTAAGAATCAATCGCGCTTCCGATGATGCTGCGGGCCTTTCCGTATCCGAGTCTTTACGGTCAAGGGTAAGGGGCATGGAGCGTGCCAAGTCGAATGCGGAGGACGGTATTGCCCTCCTGCAAATTTCGGAAGGCGCCACCGGGGAAATCAACAATATTCTGCAACGTTTGCGCGAGTTGGCAATTCAAAGCGCCACGGATACCATGACGACAACTGAACGCAGCTATATTGACAAGGAATTCGGCCAGTTGATGAACGAGGTTACCCGAATTTCGAATTCAGCCTCTTATAACGGGATGACGTTATTGGACGGTCAGGCTGGTTCCTTCGGTGTTTCCGGCGGTTCCGCATCGGTGCTGCATATTGGCGCTGGTTCCAGCGCTTCCGTGGATCGAATCAGCATTACCATTACTGCCATGACTTTGGGTGCGTTAGGGTTGAGTGCAACCACTACAGCTGTAAGCACATCTAGCTCAGCTCTTTCTGCCTTATCGATAATTGATACGGCCATCAAATCGGTCAATACCATGCGTTCCGATATGGGTGCATACGTAAATAGATTGGAATTTGCGATGGCGAATCTATCCAATCAGGTTTATAACACCCAGGATGCGGAAAGCCGAATCAGGGACGTTGATTTTGCGAAGGAAACGACCGAGTTTACTCGAGCGCAAATTCTAACACAAAGTGCGACGTCGATGTTATCGCAAGCCAATCAAGTTCCTCAAGGAGTACTGGCACTTCTCAAGGGCTAAACCGGGTCGCCCGGTTTCGAGGCCGGGCATCTCGGCCGTTGAGCGCAGTCACTCCCGCTTCCCTTGACGGTTCGGGAAACCCAAGCCGCGCGTCCTATGGACGTGCGGTTATCGTTTTAATACTACCTGGATTTCCATTCAGTCAACCTCTTATAAAACTTAAACAAAAAGTTAAAGTAAAGGCTTAACTTTGCCGATAGGTATAGGGCAGGTAATTGGTTTAAAAATTCAAAGCAAGGATGCCTTGAATTATCACTTAAACACGGAGGTTTTTTAAATGCGTATTAATCATAACGTTTCGGCCATGATCGGCCAAGGGGCTTTACATAAACAACAAATTTCCCTGAGCAAGTCCCTGGAGAAGCTCTCAACCGGTCTTAGAATCAATCGGGCATCCGATGACGCTGCCGGCCTTTCGGTTTCCGAGTCCTTACGCTCACGCGTGCGCGGTATGGATCGCGCCAAATCCAATGCTGAAGATGGCATTGCCCTGCTGCAAATTGCCGAAGGTGCAACCGGGGAAATCAATAATATCCTGCAACGTATGCGGGAGCTTTCCATTCAGAGTTCTACGGACACAATGACTACAACTGAACGGAGCTATACCGACAAAGAATTTGGGCAGCTGATGAGCGAAATAACCCGAGTTGGGTCTTCGGCGTCCTATAATGGCATGACGCTTTTGGATGGACAGTCTGGTTCATTTGGCGTTTCCGGAGGAGCTGCTTCAGTTTTACACATTGGTTCTGGCTCAAGCGCCTCAATTGATAGAGTCAGTATCACCATCAATGCCATGACTTTGGGATCCATGGGCTTGAGTGCCACTACCACTTCAGTAAGTACCGCTTCATCGGCGCTTTCTTCGTTGTCGCTGATCGATGCGGCTATTAAATCCGTGAACACCATGCGTTCGGATATGGGCGCTTACGTGAATCGTCTGGAATTCGCCATCTCCAATTTGTCTAACCAGGTATATAACACTCAGGACGCAGAAAGCCGTATCCGCGATGTTGATTTCGCCAAGGAAACGACCGAGTTTACGCGTTCGCAAATCCTGACGCAAAGTGCCACGTCCATGTTGTCTCAGGCCAACCAGGTCCCTCAAGGCGTCCTCTCACTGTTGAGTCGAGGTTAGTTGAGGCCGCTTTAGGCTGAAAAGATGGACTAAACCAGCTAATGTTCTTTAACCCTTCCGCGCGCCCGCTGGGCGCGCGGTTCCGTTTTCCGGAAAATTTTCAGCATGGTCCTGGATTCATCTCAAGGAACGCAAAATAAAGTTAAGGAAAAAATTAATGTTAGGGGAAATGTTAAAGTATCCAAATAATATTTCCGATGAAGAAACATCCCGGAAACTCCGGGGCCCTGAAGGCAAGGAAGCCGACGGGTAATGCAAAAACACGGAGGTTTCTAAATGCGAATTAATCATAACGTTTCCGCAATGATTGGCCAAGGGGCCCTCAAACAACAACAAGTTTCCTTAAGCAAGTCTCTGGAAAAACTTTCAACCGGCCTTAGAATCAATCGGGCTTCTGATGATGCTGCCGGTCTTTCGGTATCGGAATCCTTGCGTTCGCGGGTGCGCGGGATGGAAAGAGCCAAGTCCAACGCCGAAGACGGCATCGCTCTAGTGCAAATCGCAGAAGGTGCAACTGGAGAAATCAATAATATTTTACAACGTATGCGTGAGCTCTCTATCCAAAGCTCCACGGACACCATGACCACCACCGAACGAAGCTATACCGACAAGGAATTTGGACAGTTGATGAGTGAAATCACACGTATTTCTTCTTCGGCCTCCTATAACGGTATGACGCTGTTGGATGGACAGTCTGGTTCATTCGGCGTTTCCGGAGGAGCCGCTTCCGTTCTCCACATCGGTTCAGGATCAAGTGCCTCAATTGATAGGGTCAGTATCACTATCAATGCTATGACGCTTGGTTCGATGGGACTAAGTGCCACGACTACGTCAGTTAGCACTTCGACATCGGCATTATCGTCTCTATCCCTGATTGACGCGGCTATCAAGTCCGTGAACACTATGCGCTCCGATATGGGTGCATATGTAAACCGTTTGGAATTCGCCATTTCCAATTTGTCCAACCAGGTCTATAACACCCAAGACGCGGAAAGTCGGATCCGAGATGTGGATTTTGCCAAGGAAACAACGGAGTTTACGCGAGCTCAAATACTAACACAGAGTGCGACTTCAATGTTGTCCCAGGCTAACCAAGTTCCCCAAGGTGTCCTCGCGTTATTAGGACGTTAAGCAACTAGTTCCCGGTAAGCCAGGAATGCCCTACCTGAAAAGGTAGGGCAAGCCGTCCAGTTTCGTTAAAGTCGGGAGAAAAAATCTCCTGACTTTTCATTTTTTCTCTATTCCATCCAATAAAAGAGAAGTAAAACTTAATTCAATAGTTAAAGCCGATCCTTTTTCCGCCGATATAATAAAAAGATTCGGTAAATTCGAATACCCTGGGCAGGGATGTCTAGGCACTCATAAATCAACACGGAGGTTTTCAACATGCGTATTAATCACAACGTTTCAGCAATGATCGGTCAAGGAGCTTTACATAAACAACAGATTTCCTTGAGCAAGTCTCTGGAAAAGCTGTCAACTGGTCTCAGAATTAACCGAGCATCCGATGACGCCGCAGGACTATCGGTCTCGGAATCATTGCGCTCAAGAGTTCGAGGCATGGACCGCGCCAAATCAAATGCCGAGGACGGCATCGCCCTTGTACAAATTGCGGAAGGCGCGACTGGAGAAATCAACAACATTCTGCAGCGTATGCGCGAACTTTCAATCCAGAGTTCTACGGATACAATGACCACCACCGAACGGAGTTACACTGACAAGGAATTTGGACAGCTGATGAGTGAAATCACTCGAATTTCATCGTCTGCTTCTTACAACGGTATGACACTTCTAGATGGCGCATCGGGTTCATTCGGCGTCTCTGGTGGAGCGGCTTCCGTTCTACATATCGGTTCAGGTTCCAGCGCTTCAGTGGATCGAGTCAGTATCACCATCAACGCTATGACCTTAGGATCCATGGGTTTAAGCGCGACGACCACATCTGTCAGTACGGCGGCTACGGCGTTGTCATCCTTATCTTTGATCGATGCGGCCATCAAGTCCGTGAATACCATGCGTTCCGATATGGGCGCATATGTAAATCGGTTGGAATTTGCGATTTCCAATTTGTCCAACCAGGTGTATAACACCCAAGACGCGGAAAGCCGTATTCGGGATGTGGATTTTGCGAAAGAAACGACGGAGTTTACCCGGTCTCAAATTCTAACTCAGAGCGCCACGTCCATGTTGGCCCAAGCCAATCAAGTACCCCAGGGCGTGCTGGCCTTACTCGGGCGGTAGTCCGATAAGTCAAAGCCGTAATAGTGTCTTTGAAATCAAGTATCTAGAGCCGGGGGACATCTCCCGGCTCTTTTTGTTTTCCCTGGCCACCCTCTTTATTTGACAGAGTGAGATGTCGGTGAGAAAGCGTCCGATTTAGAAACTTGAGTTTTGCGAAAATAGGACGAAACCATTATGGCAGAAATGGGCCGCCAAGCTCTATAATTTCAGCAGTGTCACCCGTTTGGATTGACATGGCGACGGCTCAATACAAGTGGAATTCCTGATCCATGGCTAAAAATAAAAAGACGCTTACTCCACCTTGGCAGCCATCTCACCTATTGGCAACATCGGATTGGAGGCTCCCAGCCTCTCCGGACTTCTTGGGCATATTTCAATCCGCGCGAAAGGCAATGTTTCTAGTCGACGGCCGCGGAATCATTCGGTTTTGGAATCTAGGTGCGCAACTTGTATTTGGATATTCCGGTGATGAGATTATCAATAGATCGGCAGATTGTCTGATTGAAGGAGGATGGCCTGTTCATGAAAAGGATGAAAAATCCAGACAGGAAAATATTCATGATAACATGCAAGTTACTCATATCCTTGAAGCTACAGGACTGCGTAAGGATGGAACCCAATTCCAACTGGAAATATCCATCGGCGGAAAGAGCTCCGGAGGCGGTGGATTAGGTCTTATTTTTGCGAGGGATTTGACAGAAAGATTGCCCAAAAGCGAGCAAGTGGATGAGCCCACCCAGGAACGACTTCAATACCGGATTCGTTTCGAGAATTTGATTACTTCTATATCTACTCATTTTATCCACTTGCCAAGTAAGAAAGTTGATAAGGGTATCACCTATGCCCTGCATACCCTCGGAGAGTTTGCCGGCGTGGATCGGGCGTATATTTTTCTTTTTTCATCCGACCAAACAACTGTAAACAATACCCACGAATGGTGCTCCAAGGGTGTGGAACCAGAATTACTCCATTTACAGGGATTACCTGTTTCACGCTTTCCATGGTTCATGGAACGCATAAAAAGCCTAAATACCATTTACATCCCCAATGTCCAGGACCTTCCTGAATCCGCAAAAGCAGAGCGGGAAGAATTCGAACGTGAAGGGATCACTTCCTTGGTTATTGTACCTATGGTTTACCGAGGTGTACTCCGCGGCTACCTGGGTTTTGATTCCGTCCGCCAAGAAAAAAAATGGTCTGATGAGATCATCGGCTTGTTGCGGATAGTCGGGGAAATGTTCATAAATGCCATAGAGAGAAAGCAGCTTGACAATGCGCTCATCGAGGTTAGCGCAAAATACTTGAACATCTTTGAAAACACCTTGGAAGGAATCTTTCAAAGCAGTTCGGCGGGTCATTTCTTGGGAATGAATCCACCTATGGCGCGTATGTTCGGTTTCCAAAGACCGGAAGATATGCAAGCGGAAGTCACCGATATCGGAAGTCAAATCTATGTAGATCCGCAGCGGCGCGAAGAATTCGTGCGCTTGCTGAGGGAGCGGGGTCAAGTACGTGATTTCGTATCACAGGTCAAGCGTAAGGACGGAGTCGTTATTTGGATTTCGGAAAATGCCAGGGCAGTTCGCAAACCCGATGGCCGTCTAGATTATTGCGAAGGTACGGTAATGGATGTGACGGAGCGAAAGGCCATGGAGGCCAGGCTCATCCACAGTACGCTCCATGACGCCCTGACCGGCCTGCCTAATCGTAATTTACTCAAGGAAAGAATCGCGAAGGCCTTGGCGCATAACAATCCGGAAAGATTTTGCGCCGTTTTAATGATTGATTTGGATCGATTCACAATGGTCAATAACAGTCGCGGCCACCTGTTTGGCGACCGAATGCTGATCGCCTTTGCGCATAGGCTGGAGGCATGCCTATCTCCCAACAACACCTTGGCTCGATTGGGCGGAGATGAGTTTTGCGTGCTCCTCGAGGGATTGAAAGATGGCGGCGCAGCCAGTGATTTGGCTCAAACCTTTCAAGAATCTATATCTCATCCTTTTGAGCTGGATGGACAAGAATTGTATACAGCGGCCAGTATCGGCATCGCAATTACCAACGGCAAATCGGCTTCGCTTGAAGATCTTCTTCGCGACGCGGATATCGCCTTGCAGCGCGCCAAAACCTCCGGCAAAGGGCGCTGTGAAGTTTTTGATACGTCCATGCACGTGCGGGCTGTACAACTGCACACTTTGGAAACGGATCTTCGCAAAGCGCTCGAACGCCAGGAGTTCCGATTGCATTATCAGCCAATCGTTTCTCTGCTTGATAGTAAGTTGATCGGTTTCGAAGCGCTTATTCGTTGGATCCATCCCAAATTGGGATTGGTTTCCCCCATGGATTTTATTCCCCTGGCGGAGGATACCGGTCTCATTATTCCCATAGGTCGTTGGGTGCTATGGGAATCCTGTAGGCAATTGGCGGAATGGCAAAATGGATTTTTAAACGGCGAACACTTGACCATGGCCATCAATCTTTCCGGCAAGCAACTTCAAGACCACGATTTGGTCCGTCAAATCAAGGCGATTCTATCCGAGTCCAAGGTCGAAGCGCGTTCATTGAAACTGGAAGTGACGGAAAGCGCCATCATGGCGAATCCGGAGAAGGCCGCGATTATTCTCAATAGTCTTAAAGATTTAGGTATCCACCTCAGCTTGGATGATTTTGGAACCGGCTATTCTTCGCTCAGTTATCTACACCGATTCCCATTTCAGAATTTGAAAATTGATCGTTCCTTCGTTTCCAAAATGGAGTCCGGCGATAAAGACACAGAAATCGTAAAGGTCATCAATTCCCTGGCCAAAAATCTTGGCATGGACGTGGTGGCGGAAGGTATTGAAACCATTGGTCAATGGGCTTTGCTCAATGGTTTAGACTGCGCTTATGGACAGGGGTACTATTTTTCCAAACCCTTGGAGGATTCAGCGGCTCGTAGTCTAATTGAACGGGGCGGTTTTATATTGCGGAGCCCCAACTCGGTTTAAAATCGAAACCCATTAGAACGTCCACACCAGCATAGGATGGATTCCCAAATTATCCTCCTGCAAATTTAGCATTGGCGTCCCAGGTTTACGGGGTAGTGAATGCAAATACGGAAAAACCCATCCGAAAAATGCTCCGGCCGCAGCGCCAACAAGAACATCGGAGGGAAAGTGTTTGCCAGCCGCAACCCGCAGACTCGCTACCGTTGCGGCCATGCTTAGGCTACCTGTCCAAAGCCAGGCCTGACCGCGAAATTCTGGATGGCGTTGAGGATAAGTGTACGACAAATAAACGGCGGTTAAAAAGGCGGCATTGGCATGACCGGAATAGAAGCTGCCGGAGGCTTCCCCTTTCAGTCTTTCTTTAGCGGGAACATATTTGCCATAAACAAGGGGCCGAGGATGGAATTGCAAGGAACGTACCATAAGGTCTAAGGCGGAAGAAAAAGCTATCGCTTCTGCAAAAATGACGCCATCGGTTAGAACCGGTGACCATCCTTGTTTTTCTCGCAGGCTTCCAAAGCCGTCAAGGCTACAGGCAAGGCGCAGAAAGGCAGGACAAGGACATCGCTGGTCAAGGCCATGGCCGGTGAATAGGTTCCGGCTACCCAGCGATCCAAAACGTTCAATTGGCTTCGGTCGAGTTGTGTTGTATCTGCACTGGACATGTTCCGGTATAGGACCTGGGCAGGGATTTGCAACAAAAGGCCCCCGGAAATCCAACCGGCATCCTGCCAGCCCAAATGAAAAGGATTGATTGCACTCAGACCCGCTTCGGAAACGGCAGCTGATGTTGATGCGGAAGCTGAAGGAGATGAGGCCTGCACTTTGCCAATCAAAATCAAAAAGCAGATTAGAAATAGGATACGCATTCCCAAATAATACTCTTTTACCGGCACTCTGGCGTTTTCCCTTTGAATCAATGCTACAAAGCAAACTACAATACTCTGAGATGCTTCCACCTCAAATAGTCCACGCCCCTTGACCCATCCTGCCGAGTTTGGATTCAATATTATCGGATTTGCTACGGCGAATCTTGGGTTGGGTGTGGCGCTCCGAAATACAGCAGCTATTTTGGAAAAGGCTCAAATTCCCTTTTGCGTGCTCGATATCGATCCTGGGGGCAACCGCACGGGACATGATACTGCCACGAATAGCCACTCCATTCAAGCGGGGAAGCCGCTGCCATATCCAGTAAATATTTTTTTAATGAATCCGCCTTCGGTAAAATCGCTTTTCCGGGATTTGCCGGATATGGTCCAGACCAAAGGAAAGTTCAATGTCACCATCCCATTTTGGGAATTGCCGAATCTGCCGCCCACTTGGAAGCCGATTTTGGAATTGATGGATCTTGTTTTAGCGCCAAGTCGTTTCATCCTTACTGCATTGCAGTCGGTACTTTCCGATACGCCATGTCTCTATTATCAGCAAGCGCTGCCGCAATCGGATACGTTCAAAAGCCATCCTGACCGGGTACGATGGGGGTTTTCTCCAAACCGGCCAGTGTTTCTTTTCAGTTTTGATATTTCCAGCGGAGTACAAAAAAAGAATCCCCTCGCCGTTTTACAGGCCTTCCAGCATGCCTTTCCAAAGGGAGAGGGTGAGCTGGTTTTTAAAATCAACAATCGTGGCGTGTCCCCGGAGGCTGGCATGGTTGCGGATAGAATCAAGGCGGTGGCAGAACAGGTGTCAGGCGTTCGCGTTTTCGATCAAGCCATGAGCTATCCAGAAGTCATGTCGCTGTATGCGAGTGCGGATGTTTTCGTTTCCCTGCATCGGGCAGAGGGTTTGGGCTTAAGCCTGATGGAATGCATGGCATTGGGTAAACCTGTTATCGCTACGGGTTGGTCGGGCAATATGGATTTTATGACGGAAGACAATTCTTGTTTGGTGCCCTTTGGGTTGGTGCCCCTAGATCCGGGTACTCAATACCACTCCATTTCCCAGGGTGTCCCTCAGGCTTGGGCGGAGCCGGATCTTGCCGCAGCCGCGAAATGGATGGCCCGACTGGCCGCTTCCCTCGACCTCAGGCAAAGGATTGGAAATCGAGCCAAATCCGATATGGAAGCACTTTCCGCGGATGTTGGAAAAGGAAAAGTCTTCTTTGAGATCCGGGATATGGCGCGAAACGCTTCCGGGTTGCGCTGAAGCTCAAACTTAGCTACATGATCTTACCAGAGTGAAAACTCTCCTCATCGACAATTACGATTCCTTCAGCCATATTCTTTTCCAGTATTTATGGGAAGTGAATGGTCAAGAGCCCCTGTTTATCCACAATGATGAATGGACCTTGGACCGGATTCGGCAAGAACGTTTTGACAATATTTTGATCTCCCCCGGTCCTGGCCGACCCGATCGTGTTCGAGATTTTGGTGTTTGTGCCAAAGTAATGGAGGAATTCAAGCATGTCCCTCTTCTGGGAGTTTGCTTGGGCCACCAGGGGTTGGGACTTTCTGCGGGAGCCCGAATCGTCCAGGCTCCAAGTGTCCGTCATGGCAAGTTGTCTAACATACTCCATAATGGCGAAGGCCTCTTTTCGGGCCTGCCCCAAGGTTTTCCGGCCATGCGGTACCATTCCCTGGTTGTTGAGTCCACGGCCGATTCAGGGAATATGCGGGTTCTAGCCACCTCGGAGGAGGACAAGCAAATCATGGCCATTCGACTTTTGGATAGACCGGCATTCGGTCTCCAATTTCATCCCGAATCGATTGGCACGGAAGGTGGGCGCTTGCTGCTTGCGAACTTTCGCAACTTGACTTTAGCTCATGGGAGTCGGCAGACTAATTTGGTTACAACCAGTCTACCACGGGCCATAAACAAGACAGTAGTACCCGTAATGCCATCAGCACAACATATTCACAACGTGACCGGGAATATCACGTCCGGACAACCCAAATGGATTGAACTGCGTGAGTTGCCGTGGCGCGATCCGGAAGCCGTATTCCACGTCTTGTTCCATGCCGACAGCGCAGCTTTTTGGTTGGACTCCGCGAATGCTGCCGGATCCACGGTCTCTTCATACACGTATATGGGCACTGGCGCAAAACTGGTTGAGGTAAACGAGGATGAAATTCGCATCATAAGTGTCAAGCCAGATGGGCAGGCTAAGCTCCGCACTCCATTGACTCAGGGAGATCCGTTAGAGTATCTCCAAAGTTACTTGCGCAATACTGAAGCGTCCGTGTTTCCGGAAACATGCGCGTTCACAGGGTCGTTTCGTGGAGGATTGATTGGGTATTTCGGATACGGAATAAAACGGCATACCGTTCCCGGCCTCCAATCTGTTCCATCCGAAAAAAATAGCCTCTCTGACAGATCCGGTCCGCGGCTGCATGCAGACAACGGAAACAAAATGCCAGACGCGCTCTTTCTGGAACCCAGCCGCGTGTTGGCGTTTGATCATGCAGCTGGAATAGTCTATGCGTTTCTCCCGGTCACTTCCGATTTCCAGGATCCGGAAATGACCGCGCAACATCAGGAATCCCTTACATGGTTAGAGAATCTCACATCCCGATGGAATTCTATTCAGATTCCAGCTCTTAGTATCCAGCAATCCGGTGACCCAACTTCCCAGCCGGAACTTTTAAAACTTCCCTGGAAACTATCCGCCCATCAATCCGACTACCTCGATCAAATCCGCAATCTTCAATCGGCCATGCTGGCAGGTGAATCCTATGAAGCCTGTCTAACCAATCAAGCCTGTGTGGAAGCGGACATCGATCCATGGATCGTCTATCGATGCCTGCGCAGCATCAATCCTGCCCCGTATTTAGCCTATATGCGCTTTCCTCAGGGAACCCTCCTGTCGGCTTCACCGGAACGATTCCTTAAAGTGGACAAGGCCGGACGCCTATCCAGCAGACCCATCAAAGGCACGCGTAGAAGGGGAGTGAATGCGGATGACGATAAAAAAATTGCCCGCGAGTTGGCTGCTAATACCAAAGATCGAAGTGAAAATCTCATGATCGTGGACCTAGTCCGCAATGATATCGGGAAAGTTTCCCAAGTGGGTAGCGTACGGGTTACGGAATCTCTGGTTGTTGAAACCCATCCCACGGTTTTACAACTAGTTTCCGGGGTAGAGGGAAAATTAAAACCAGGATTGGACGCGCTCGATGCGTTCCGGGCTTGCTTTCCAGGTGGATCCATGACGGGTGCCCCCAAACGCAGGTCCATGGAATTGTTGGACGCCGAGGAGCGTCGTGAACGCGGGGTATTTTCCGGTGCCATGGGTTATCTTGGTTATGATGGCTCCATGGATTTAGGCATGGTCATACGAACCTTAGTTTGCCATGCGGGAACCTTTAGCGTCGGTTGCGGCGGAGCCATACTGACCGAATCCGATCCCGATATGGAATTCAAGGAAGCGATGCTAAAAGCCTTCGCGCCCATGCAAGCTCTGGAATTGGCTATTTATGGGGAATGCGGTAATTGGAAGCGGGGCGAAATTGTCTGATTTGATACAACGCGATCACAGCCATGTCTGGCATCCATGCTCGCAAATGAAAGACTATGAGAATTTTCCGCCCTTGGAAATCGTCTCGGCGCAGGGTTCCCATTTGCATCTTGCGGATGGAAGAAAACTAATCGATGCCGTTTCCAGTTGGTGGTGCAAAACCTTAGGCCATGGGCATCCACGACTACGCGCAGCGCTATCCAGGCAGATGGATCGTTTTGAACATGTCATCCTGGCCAACACCACCAGTGAACTGATTGTGCAACTTTCGGAAGGGCTATCTGGCCTCGCCCCCGGACTCAATCATGTTTTTTATGCCGGCGATGGTTCCACAGCAGTAGAGGTGGCGGTCAAGCTGGCATTGCATGCCACTAAACTCAAGGGAAGAACCACGGCCACTGGTTTTATGGCGCTGGAAAACGGATATCACGGCGAGACAGCCTTAACTTTGGCCTTGGGCGATCTGGGTCTTTATCGCGATGCCTACCGAGAACTGATGCCATCGGTTCAATTCCTCCGCGGATTGCCCTATGTGGATTCGGAAGCGCATCCTCTATGGAAGGATTGCTCCGAAGTATGGCCAGCCTTGGAACGACAGCTCGAAGAAAACGCAACCAATTTATGTGCCGTCGTCGTTGAGCCCATTCTACAAGGCGCCGGGGGTATGCGTATCTATAGCGCGGATTTTCTGCGCCGCTTGCGACACTGGACACAGCAGCGTGGCATTTATCTCATCGCGGATGAAATCCTTTCCGGTTTCGGACGCACGGGAACCATGCTGGCCTGTGATCACGCCAAAATCAAACCCGATCTCATCTGTCTTTCCAAAGGGTTGACCGCTGGCTGGCTCCCGATGTCCGCGGTACTGGTATCCGATGAGATCTATGGACACTTTTACGCTGACTATGCCAGCGGACGTGATTTTTTGCACTCAAACACCTTTTCCGGAAATGCCCTGGGGGCAGCCGTTGCTTTGGAAACCTTGGCAGTATACCGCGATGAAAATATTCTTGGCCAGGTCGGCAAGCAGGCCGCGTTACTCAGGCAGGGACTATCGAACGTGGCAGAAACCACCGGCAGGCTTCAAAACCTGAGATCCATTGGGGGCGTAGTGGCGGCAGATTTATGTGGTTCGGGCACTGGATCGGGGTTTCGCGCCGGCTACCAGGTTTATCAGGCGGCCGTGGCCAGGGGTGCGCTGCTGCGTACCTTGGGCGATACCGTGTACTGGCTTTTGCCACTTAATGCCGATTCAGGGCTGATTCCGGAACTGGAAGCGATTACTCGGGACTCGATTCTTGCAACTTTGGGCCGATAAAGCCTGGATTTGGTCCCAACTACCCTGAACTTTTACTTTTGGCGGCTTCTTGTTAGATTTAGCCCTGAAAATCGCTTGAATACAGAAGAGCCGATAAAAATATCGTCTCGGATTGAAAGGAATGCTGGAAAATGAAATTAGTGGTGTTTTCCGAAAATAACAGCCTAAGGAAGTATTTAGAGGATCTTTTAACCTCGACGCCTCATAATTTCCAGACATTCGACCTGGCTTCCGTGGTTTCCCGTGGCCGCCTGGGAACTTTCGATGCCATGTTGGTGGATCATCAAAGCTGGCAACGTTGCGTTTCCTTGTTCAGATATTTTGGCGTGCTGGAGGATATCAATCCCCGGCCCATGATCGTTTTCAGCAAGAATAAAAAACTTCCTCCTATGAAGTTTCGCAATCCCAAGGCCATTACGGCGCATTGCTCCATCCCTCCGCAAACCGAGGACTTCTACGCCGCGCTTCAGCAGATGTCGGCGGCTTTGGTCCCGGCCTGATCCCTTTTGTGCGCCGTGCATCGCCACGGCCCAAATCTTCT
>JAYSRH010000092.1:0-1993 GCA_043721115.1 Fibrobacteria bacterium
CCGTCCATTGACTCGCCATCCGGTTTACGGATGAGCAGGCTGTGCTTTTGCAAATAAAACTGCGTGCCATCCTGGATTCGGTTCAGGACCGGGTAATCCATCATGGGCAAATCAAAGGAGGCGTCCCAGAAGGCTAGGAACTGGTCTTCGGTTACGGCAGCGCGGCGAAAATCGAATCTGGCTTTCACATTTCCTTTGGGGCCGCTCCATAAACGCCAAACACCTAGCCCGGGCAAATCTTCAATTCGCACTTCATTGGGCGAAACCCATAGGGTGCCGGATAATCCCGCTTCCGGCAAGGGCAAGGGCTCAAACAGCATGTAACCCGGGTCCAGCAGAAAATCACGGCCTTGCACACGACAACGCAAGGCGCAGTGGATGTTAAGGGCCTTTCCCTTGTCGCCCATGAGAAAGTCGCAGGCAATTTTTTGTGCTTTCAGGCGCTGAGCCAACCACCATGTCAGCGAAAAACAGGTTCCTCCCGTGCCGGTAGTCCGGGTTTTTTCCAACCAATCGTGTGATAAAACGCGGGATTTTTCCTGATGGGCTCGTAAAGAAAATCCGTTCCGGGAAGCTGCAGCGCCGCCTTCGGATGCAGCTACAATCTTGCTCAGGTTTTCATAGGGGAGCGCGGAGAGTTCGAGGAGAGCGGCTTGGACGGGGGGTGGGAATTTGATCACTTACTGGCGATTCACGATTTTAAAAATCCTGGTGCCCTCAGTGGAATGCACCTTTACGAAATAAATTCCAGGGTCAAATCCCACCATCGAAATTGAGGCCTGATTACCGGTCAGGACATACTTCGTGATATTTTTCCCGCGTAAATCGGAAATCAAAATGAAATTCAGTGGTGAGAAAGATTCGACTTTGAACCGATCCGTGGAACTCTCCTGCCAAAGGAAAATTCTGGGGCTATTCTGCTTTAAAACGTGGTGCACCTCGGTGTTACTCCCGGCAAATCCGTACGTGACGCCCCGACAAGTGGATCCACCCGTGTACAAAAGATCTTTGGTGCGCATATCACCTTCGAGAACAATGGCATATTTAAGCCGGGCAGGAAGCGTAATCAAAGACCAGGTATTGCCTTCATCCATGGACTTGTAAATCCCTTCTTCCCCCGTCGCCCCCACTTTCCCGGACAAATACACAAATGCGGAAGCGGCGTTGTTGCCTCGTCCGAAGGTAATGTTGTTCGCATACTCCATGGAATTCAAGGTCGCGAAGGTTTTGCCTCCGTCTTTGGACACCCAGGCTTTTTGCAAACTCTGCCCGCTATTAGGCATGGCGGTAAGCCACAGTTCGCCTTCATGCAAGGGATGCGCTTTCAAAAAGAGATTGTGATAAAAAGCCGGCAACGCGCTTGAACCCGCTGTCCAATTGGCGCCGCCATCATTGCTGTAAAACATTTTTCCGTTATTGCAAAAATAAAACCTACTGCCATTGACTTTGTCCGCCGCCAAATAGGACATGGGTCCCCAGGTGCTCATATGCCAAGCTCCAGTAATACCATTACACGCCGACCAAGTCTTGCCCGCGTCCCTGGTGTACTGGGGTTTCACAGATTCCCCATCCGGAGTCCAAACCCAGTTTTTTTCATCCGTCGCGGAGAGGACCAATTTACCGCCCTTGCCCGGCGTAGTATTGAAACCGCTCCAGGTTTGTCCGTTGTCAGTTGAATACCCGCTGTAGGCATCGGTGTTGGTTTCATCCAGGCCTAGAAAAACAATGTGGTTCGGTTTGGTCTGACAATATTCGATGGATACGGCCATGGCCACGTAGGGAAACACCGCGATTTTTTTCGTAGGAACACTGTCCCGGTTCAAATTGCGAAAGCCCACCATATCCATTACGCCCGACAGCAAGTCCGCTCCACCGGGAAGGGGAGGCACGGCAAGGCAAATCACACACAGCTCTTCCAAATTGTTCATCACCGCTGTCCATGCAGTGGTGCTGGACGCATAATTTTCGGTTTTAATCACTCCATAGCCATTGG
>JAYSRH010000093.1:0-13886 GCA_043721115.1 Fibrobacteria bacterium
CCCTTTAAAAGCGTGGTTTTCTTTACCCGCCAATTGGCGACCATGGTGGGGCAAGGGGTCCCGCTAGCCAAGTCCTTGGAGCAATTGACCCGAGGCGAGAAACCGGGTTTCAAAAAAATCATCCAAGATGTCGCCGACTCCATTTCCACCGGCCTTACCCTTTCCGATGCCATCGCCAAGCATCCTGGCGCATTCAGTCCCATGTATATCGCCATAGTCCGATCCGGCGAAGAAGCCGGTGCCTTGGATAAAGTGTTGGACGGCATGGCCAATTACCTGGAGAGCGCGGAAATCATGCGTGGCAAGGTGAAGACGGCCATGCGCTATCCCACTTTCATCGCCGGGTTCGTGTCCATCATGATGATTGGAATCATGTGGAAACTCGTACCAACATTCGAAGGCATCTACAAAGGCATGCACGCCGAGCTTCCCCTTCCGACCCAGATGCTGATCTCGATTTCGCATATTGTCAGGGATAATACGGTGCTGTGCTTTCTGACTGCTGTGGGATTGTTCATCCTGTATAAATACCTGATGACAGTGGAAAAATTCCAAGTAGCCATCCAAAAGAATGTTCTACACTTTCCTGTCCTAGGCGGCATCATTCAGAAAAATATTTGGGCCACCTATTCGCGCACCATGGCCTTGCTGATGGAAGCGGGGACGCCTATCCTCAAAGCCAATGAAATTGCAGCCGCGGCGGTTAACAATCGTTATTTTTCCAAATCTCTGGAACAGGTGTATGCCGGGCTGCGCCGAGGTGAAATGTTGAGCGAAGCGCTGGAAGCGAGCGGATTGTTTTCAGTGCTGATTGTCCAGCTCGTGTCCACGGGAGAAACCAGTGGCCGGGTGGATGCGCTGCTGCGGAAAGCGGCGGAATTTTATGAGCGCGAAATTCGTAATGTTGTCGATGCTTTATCTTCCATCATCGAGCCGGTGCTGATAGTGATTCTCGGCGCTGTGGTGGGCGGTGTGCTTATTTCCCTGTACATGCCCATTTTCATGGTGGGAAAATTCATCAAATGAAATTTGGAAATACACGTGCCGATAACTGTGTCTTATATAAACCGTTTTGTGCTCTTTCTTTAACCTTAACGTCATCCCATAGGAGATTTTCATGTTTACAGTAAACCGTAAAAAAGGCCGAAAGGGCTTCACCCTTGTTGAAGTTATCGTCGTGGCCGTGATTGTAGCTGCGCTGGCCGCTGTGGCAATCCCTTTGTATATGAGTTATGTGGATTCAACTCGAAAAAATTCTGCTGCAAATGCAGCGGGTTCGGCCGCTTCATTCTGTGGTGCATGTGTAAATTCAGGCGGTGTGCCAGCCAATTCAGCTGCTACAGGAGTAGCTGGGGGAACACTTACCTGCGGTGGAACTGGTGGAAACGCAACAACAATGAGTATTCCTACAGATATAGTTATTACTTTAGTGACAGCAGTAACAGCCTCGTCTAGTGGGCCAGCGATTGCGCGAGGCGTACAGGCATATCATTTTAGCTTTCCGACAGGCATTTCTACTTATAGTTACTAGGGGACTCGTATTAAGTCAAATAATCAATGTGGCTTTGTCTTAGCTGAAGTCTTGGTCGTGGCCGTCATCGTTGCAATTTTAGCAGCGGTGGCCATACCGGTTTATACCAGTTATGTGAGTGGGCAGCGCCAGGAAGTGGTCAATAATCTGGCACAGACGGCATCGGTTTCCGCCAATATCTTTTGGCGCAGGTTTGGGATTCCACCACGGTCCGATAATCAGGCAAATACCATCGAGGATTTGAAAATATTCTTGCCCGATCCGGATCGCTTTCAAATTGTCCTCGATGGTTCAATGGTGATCGTTAAGTATTCCACTGATTCCTATACGGTTGAATCCGTTCACGTGAGATTCAAGCCGGATTGAACACCAGTCCTCGCTTTCCTATGCGACCGCAAAAGTTATCGCATTCAAGGCAGCGTGGCGTCACGCTCATCGAGCTGATGGTGGCTTCCATTATTTTGGGAATTGCCATTACGGGTGTCATGACCATGCTTGGCAGCGGAAGAAATTTAGACATTGCCAATTCCCTTCGCCGACAGGGTAGAGTTTCCGCAATCGCCATATTGGAAAGCCCTGTATACCATTATTCCAACTATGCTGCTTGCTTGCCGAGGATAGATACGCTAAGCGTAACTTTGGAACCAGCCATTCCGTCTGCTTTTGTTTCAGGTCGCGAGCCGGCTCCCGTTCCCGCAAGGGCCACAGTAGCATTAACGGATAATCCTACCATTCGATGGGCGGGACACGATATGGCCTCGCGATCCATAAAAGTTAATGTATCCTGGCCGGTCGGAGCACCAACGGATAGCGTTACCCTAGTCAAACGGATCGCGCAGGCCAAATGAAATCGGCTTCAGGATTTACCTTGGTGGAAGTCTTGGTCACGGGACTTTTAGCATCGATCCTAGCTGGTGCGATTATTTCTGCTTTGTATATGACCAATTCACAAACCAAAGAAGGCCTAGGCACTGAAAAAGCGATTCAAATCTCTGCTGTGGTTTCCGAGGAAATCCGCCGAAAAGTTCGCAATGCCACCAGCTTGGTGCAAATTGATCCCTTCGCACACACGGGAGTATTTCTCAAGAATGCGGTTGGAGACACTATCGGCGGCTTCCAAAGAGTTCAATTTATTTTACAGGAATATAAACCGATTTCCAAATGGGAGGACATGCAAATTGGCGCCACTCCTGTCCAGGTTTTTCCTGACCCAACCTTGAGCAATTTCATCGTAGCACCCAGTGGAACAGCGCTCTCTTTCAGGCTTCGCTATCAAATATCGGGCTACGGTCAAACTTTTTATTTCCCAGCCATCCCGGACCAGGTTCAATGCCGCGGCAATCTCTAAAAAACCAAAAAGGTTCTATTTTAGTAGGAGTAATACTCCTCTCATTGGCTATGACTATAGCTGCGGCAGGAATTCTTTTATATGTGTCCAATGGAAGCAAAGATATGGATCTGGCAGCTCAGGATATCGCTCTTCATAATGCCGCAGAGTCGGGCATGCTGATGGGTGTACGCTGGATGCGCGAACACCCAAAGGCGGACCTCATGGGTGGATTAATAGACGTGTTACTGACGGATACGGCAGGAGAATACGCCACCCTCGATGGGTATCTGATAAAAGTTTGGCTGGAAGGAAATCCCAACCGGCTTTTGCACTGTATAGCAACAAAAGGTTTTGGTGAGGATAGCCTTGGAATATCCTGGCACATAGAGAACGTTGTCCTTGGTGGTCCTGACAGCCTCACTGGTCCCCTACGGTCAAGCCCCAACCTTACGAACTGGACGGAAACCCTGAAACCAGGATACCGATAACAAAACCATGGTCAAAAGAACAATCCAAGCCTCCAAACCAGGATTCACCGTCGGCATCGAACACGATCAACACGGTATCCGCGCCGCCCGCCTTGCCATTGATGGTCGCGGTGGTTTCAACGTGGATCGATTGGAAGAAGTCAAAGGAAATTACGCTGAGGATGCAGGCCTGTTGGAAGGCTTTAAACAAATCAAAGAGCGTCTAAATATCGCGCCCAATGATGCCTTAGTTGCCTGCCTTTCCGGCAAGCAAGTGTATGCCTCCGAAATCGAATTCCGCAAGCTCACGCATGAAGATATGGAACAGGCGCTGCGCCTGGAGCTTCGCAAAACCGTCCACTTTGAAGTGGCTACGTCCACGCTGGATTATCAAATTCTTTCCGATGGCGATGCCAGTGGCAGCCTGGTACAGGTTTTGGTTGCCCTGGCCTCCAATTCCCTACTTCACCGGGAAACCGGTCTCCTTGAAAAAGCAGGATTGAAGCCAACAGCAGTCGATGTTTTATCCATTGTTGTGGCCAATGCCATGTGGAGCTGGAAAGCCGCCGACGCGGAAAACCACCCCTTGGTGGCCTTGCATGTAGGACCTCAAGTGTCCACAATCGTCATCGATGGAAATGATTCTCCATTTTTCAACCGTAACGTTTACTTCTCCGCAGAGGACACGCTAGGCAAGAACACGGCCCCGGAGGAAAGGGACAAACGGATTAAAGACCTTGCCGATGAAGTCGCGCGATCGTTGGCTTTCTATGAAAAGAGCAGCTTCGGATACGAATTTAAGGAACTGCTCTTATTAGGCGAATTTCTAGAGGCTCCATCCTTGGAAGAACAATTGCGCCGGCATGCTGGATTAAAAGTGCAGAAAATGAACTTGCCCAAACACCTGGGCTACACTGGAAATATTGAGGCGGGACATTTTGACCTTGCCGTTGCCCTGGCGCTAAGGGGTGAAAAATGATTGCCAAAGGTCCGGCGCTCTACAGGATCAACTTAATCCGTGAGTTGCGCGAGCGTGAGAAGAAAGCCGAAAAGCAACGCAGTTTTACGGCCATGGTGGGAATTGTTTGTTTTGGTTTTTTTCTGTTTTCCCTGCTCTATTCCATCTTTACCATTTGGAAAATGGAAAGCCTCCTGTCTGGGGAAAAAATCAAACTCGCCCATTTGAAATCGGAATACACAAAATATAAAGAGACCAAACTCATTGTCGACAAAACGGATATTGAACTGCTTAATGAATTACAGGGCCGCGGTATTTTATGGACAAAAAAATTGGTGTCTATTGCCAAACATCTTCCTGAGGATTATTCCATAAGCCGATTCAGTTACAGCAATAATGAATTGCATGTATTTGGTCAGGGCTTTGTTTCACAAGATCAGGAACAGTTGCTGGTGCTTGATGCCTTTCTCAATCGATTAAGGGCGGATACAACTTTCAAAGATGTTTTTATCGACATTCACCTCAATTCCGCGCAACGACAGACGGATAATGCCGGAAAAATCGCGTTCGATTTCACGGCTTATACCAAAAAGGGAAGCGAAAAATGAAATCCAGTGAAGCCCTCCTCGTGCTTATGGGCGTGATTGCAGTGGGTGTCATTCCCGCAGATCTGCTCTATGCGTCCCATTTCGTGCCGCGTTTCAAGGAAATTGATAAGCAAAGAATTGTGACTTCTAATCAGTTGGCCACGGCCAAAATAGTGTCTGAAAACCTAAACCATGTGAGAGACTTGGTCTTTAGAAACATGGAGTTTTCCGGGCAAAAAGATTCCCTTTCCCAGGAAACTATTATTTTCGACTTTTTGACATCCTGTGTAAATGACCTTAAAATGCGGATGGTTTCCGTACGTCCTTCGCATCCGACAATTTCCGGTAGAGTCACCACATACGGGTATGATATTCAATTGGAAGGGGACTTCTTTTCTTTCGGTGAATTTTGTTCCAAGCTGGAAAACAGCCAGCGCCTATTGGCATTGACTTCTTTTGAAGTTGCCCAAATCAGTAAGGATTCACCTGCGCCCGCCATTGGCAAAAGCCCCAAGGGCCAAGTAGCCGCGGTGCCTACTTCCCGACGGGGTATTTCCATCAACTTGCATCTCGACACCTTTCGGGTCAGAAAGGGGGCTTAATTGAAATACACCCCTTTTCCTGTTGCAGCCGCTTTGGCCATGCTTCTAGCCCTAGCAATTACACTGCGTATATTTTCCCAGCATCGAGGTTTTAATCGAGTGGTGGATGAAAGTTTTTCCACCAGTGAAGGGTATGATCAGAAATTCATCGACTTGGTCAACCACATTGAAGACGTCTTGACGCGCCGAGCCAGTTTCGCCTATCCGGGCGGCAAAGACCCCATGACAGGCAGACGTCGCGAGGTGGCCAGTGCCCCCATAGAATCCGCTCCACATGCCGGAACCGCGACAACGGCCAATGTAAATAGCCATGCTAGCTCCGTCGGCCCCGGCCCTGCTGACTCCAACGCCCCAGCAGCTCCCACCGATCGCGTCAAACTTACTGCCATCATCGCCGATGACTATGGCCAGCATACCGCCATCGTCATGAACGGAGAGCGATCACAAAGTGTCGATGTCGGAGATATGGTAGGCGAACGCAAAGTCCTAAAAATTACGGCTAAGGGAATTGTTCTGGAAACGGATACGGAAATTTTCACCTACGATATTTCCGGAAACCGGACCTATCAGCACAAATGAAGTCCGCGCACGGGCCATGATTGGCTTGGTCCAATTACTACTTTTGCCATTACTATCGTATACAGACTTCCAGGTTCCCATTGTGTTGGACCCGGATTCAGGAGAGGAAAAAGCATGAAAATGTCCCGGCGGGTTTTCCAGTCCCATGCCACTGTAGCCTTACTGGCCCTGGTTCTAGGCATGCTTCAGGTGAAACTTGCAGCAGCTCCGCTATCTCCATCCGGTGTGACTTCAATGAATGCATCGTCACCCGTTGAAATCAATGTCGAGTCCCCGATCGTCACCAAAGATCCGAATCCGCTCCTGCGCACGACCATTTCCCTGAATGCCCAGGATGCCAGCCTCTCGGAAATCCTCAAAGTTATGGCCGAACGCTCCAGCATGAACTTTGTCGCCGGTGAAGGTGTCCAGAAAGCCAAGATCTCCATCATCCTCAATAAGACGCCGGTATCAGAAGCCATCGATCTCATCGTGCGTGCCGCCGGACTCTCGTATGAAATCATCGGCAATTCCGTTTTGATTGGCGAGTCGGGAAAACTTAAAGATGAGGTGGGACAAAGCGGGTATGTCATCGCGTTGAACTATGCCGATGCCGAAGAAGTGGCGGGCATGCTAGCCGATTTGAGCAAGAACATCAAGGTGGACAAGGGCGGCAACCGCCTTATCGCCTATGCCAGTCCCAGAGTCATCAATGAAATCGAACGCATCGTGCGGTCGCTTGATCATCCCCATACTCAGGTGATGCTGGAAACACGATTGATCGAAGTGTCTGTGGATGAACAGAATAAATACGGCATCGACTGGGGGGCGTTGTCTCCGGTGCAAACCAGTGTTGGTTTTCCTGCCGTGCCCGTAGCCCAAGGGTACCTGCTCAAGGGCGGGACACGCGGTCCATTAAGTTTTAATCTGCTGCTCGACATGCTCATCCAAAACGGCGACGCCCGCGTTCTCATGAACTCGAAGCTCACCACCACCAACAACCGTGAAGCCACCTTGCATATCGGCGAAAAAATCCCATACGTCATCCAGAGCTACAATTCCGCTTCTACTGCGGGCGGCGGTGCCAATCAACAAGTGCAGCATGAGGATGTCGGCGTAAAGATCCGCATGGAACCACATGTCAACGAGGATGCGGAAATCACCCTCAACCTGGAGCCTGAAGTCAGTTCCATCACCGGTTTCAAAGGCCCCAATTCAGACCTGCCGCTCGTCAAAGTACGCAAGACCAAAACCACCGTGCGCGTAGCCGATGGCCAAACTATTTTCCTGGCTGGACTGCTTTCGGAGGAAGAAACCGTCGAGCTCAGGAAGCTACCCATCCTAGGTCAAATACCGATACTGGGAGCACTGTTTACGCACAAGCTTATCGTGAAACGCAAAACCAATCTCATCATTGAGATAAGACCCAAGATCATTCGCAAGTCATCGGACCTGGTGATGACGGATCCGTTCCGCACCGACAGTACGTCTACTAAATAAATTCCATCGGTGAGTAAATGACTGGTGGAATTTCTCTCCATCGCTAATTCAATACTCGCCCGATTATAGAATAGCGCCAACGCCACGACTCCCGCAGGCCCAGCCCCCGCTGACCCTTGCCAACCCGCCAACCTCGCACCGCATCACTCGGGCACGAGCCAGCATCAACCGTGGCCCGGGGATCGAAATTTGTTTTAGTTGGATCCATGCACCCGCGCCTGGCATAGATAGGGATGCCGGAAACCGGATCCAATTCCTTGATTTCCCAATTCTTGTACCAAACGACAAACCCCTCGGCCTGCACGGACACGCCACCACGGGTGATGGAAACCCGTTTGGCCAATGAGGAATCATCCGGCGTGCCTCGGCCCTGGAAATGCCAACCTGAAGTGCGCAGAAGGGCGTTGAGGTAAACGGCCACGCTTTCGCCACGGACAATCGCGTCCAAATGATTCCATTGTCCCGGGGGATTTTCCTTAAGGATTAGATTGCTCTCCACCACGCGAAGCGAAGCATCCCAAGGCTCGCATGTCCATGCGACTCCGCCCTGATTTTTCGGTAGGAATTTCTGCGTCCCCGCCAAAACAGTAGTGGTGATATAGGGGCCGTACGTGTTCGCTGCCCATAAAGTGCCCGGAAAGCCGCCATCACGGCGGAAATTGATTTCAATGGACCGGGGTCTCAGCAAGGCTTTGACCGTTTTGGCAGCCAGATTGTCGAAAAGAATCATGACCCCGGCATTGGCCGAGCTGCCGGCGTTCGCGGCGAATTTGTAATCAACCCGCATCTGATAATGCGAATACTCTTTGGTGGTCGTGAGCAGGGAGTAGGGGCCATCGGCTTTGATCATCCCGCTATCCGCAGTGAATGTCGTTTGGTTTTTAACTTCCGTATAGCCCACATTACCCACGTACACGTAGAAGTCGTTAAAATCCGTACCGTTGAACAGGGAAACCCATCCAGAATCGGCCTTGGTGGGCATGGGCACAGTTTGCGCCAATGCCATCCGCACCTGCCCGGGAAAGAGTGCTGCGGTCATAAAGATTAGCAGTGCACGATTTACTTGCATGCTATTTTCGAGAAAAATTTATCGCCGGATTTGACTTTGATTATGAATGCACCTTCCGGAAGAGCAGCCTTTGAAAAAACCATAGGCGCGCTCCCGCGACTGGACCTTAAAGCCAGCAGCCGACCGGTCAGGTCTAAGATTTGAGTTGTGATGAAAGCATCGGATGCGAAAACAGGTTGCACGATAATGTCCTGGCCTTGGTTTTTGATGGAGAATCCATTTTTCGAATCTGGCTTGAACCGGGGATCAGAAGCCTTGGGTTCCATGGAAACGGTGCTGCCATCGATTCCCGGACCATAATGGTTCAGAGTATACCAAGCCTCCGTGCCCCAAAGTTTTTCCCCCGCATCGGTGGATAGAATATCGTTCTTCCAATGGAAATAATATTCCCAGCCTTCCTCTATTCCCGCCATCACTATTGTGGCCTTGAGGCGATCAGCCGAAACTTTTGCAGAGCCGACCACCAAGGCGGTAACATCCTGCTTTCGCCCGGTTCCATACCCTTCATTGGGTCGATCCCACCATTTCGAAACTTCCAGGTTCGCGGTCACATCGGCCCCAAGCGCTGCACCCAGAGGCTTGGTAAATTCGATTTCAAAAGAAGTGGCGCCAAGACTGCGCACTGCCAGCATCTCAAAAGCCTTATTGCCATTGGGTTTTATACGATCCAGCCCCGTGTATGTCATCCTGGTCCATGCTGCCCCATAGGAGCCGTTGGCACCTGCATATAAAGCTCCATCCGGTCCCCAGACGATTCTGTACACCGATTGGCTTTCAAAACCCTGGCTGAAATAAAAGGTTGCGCCTTGCCATTCCTCTTTGATTTTTTCCAAAAAGACACGGCAGATGCCTCCATAGGCCCCGTCCGCATCGGGAACAAACATCTGCCCCTTGAACAGGCCATCCTTGATGAAAAGCGGATTGCCGGGTGAACGACCACCCGCCTCGCCATACGGCAGGTCAACGGAGAATGGCGATTGAATGGGCATATGGGGTCCGTTATCCGGAAACACGCAGTACGCCATTTTGCCTTCCGGCTGGGGCAGGATTCACGGCTGTCCCACTGCTAACGGTCGGGTCGCCAAAAGCACCATAAAAATAGGTTCCATCATATGCGAGTCCGGCCGCATATTCCTTTTCCATCGTTGACTTTGTCCAATCATAACTGATGGCGCGGAATTCATCGGCCTTCCCGTCCTTATCGGAATCCAGGAGCAAGGTCAGCTCATCCTTTTGCAGAATGTAAACCGAATCGTTAACCACTTTGAGCCCCAACGTTTCCGTCAATCCCGAGGCGAATTCCGATAGTGTGATGCCGCCCTTGGGGCCCGTGGCATTCTTGAGCATGAAAATTCCATACGGATCCTTCCAACTGGAAACGACCAAAGTCCCGTCCCGTAAAAAGTCCATGTCACCAATTGGAAAGTTCATGGCTGCAGGGCGGATATTCTCCAATATGTAACCAGGATGAATGGTCTTAAGAGGCATTTGGTCGCCGGGGCGGGCGGCGAGGACGGGAATGGACCCTGCCAAAAACAATGCCGCAAATAAAGTTGGGGAGGATATAAACAAAGGAGGCGTTTGCGATGCTGGAATAGACGGAGATGCCTGTATATGCAGTTTGGTTTTCATGCGTCTACCAGGATCCGGTCAAAATGGACTCGCCATTAACAGCTTGGAGCAAATTTTTTCCAAGTAAGGATCCCGTGCCCGTTACCGCCCAGTTTCCTCCGGCAGGCAAGCTCAAGCTGGCGGAAAAACCAGCCGGGAGTCCCGTGAATACAAGTTTGCGAACCAAAGTTGTTTTAAGCCCTGCTGCTATATAATTAGGTGTTTCCAGGACTCCAATCTCCCGGCCATCACTGAGTATCAACGCAAAACCGATTTTAAAAACATCTCCATTGACAAAGTAACCCTTGAACCGGGTTTGCGATTCCACCGTAGCACCCCCATTCTGAACTGTCCACGCCTTATAGATCCTTGGCTGCTTCGGCCACTTGGTATAATAGGTGACGATATCCGCAGGCTTGGTCCAACTGGCAAAGTATTCCCCCACGGAATCCTTGAAGTATGGATTTCCACTTGCTACAAACCAGTGTGGAAAATGGGGGGCCTGATCGAAAAAAGTGTAGTGGGCGTTTTCCAATATGCCACCCGAAGTTCCGCCAGGCCAGGCTTGATACAATTGGCATTGAGGAAGGTCATAGAGGATCCAGAGCTTTTCATGCAGGGCAACTTTCAATTGCCGGGAACGCTCTTGGGTTACCACTCGTTCCACAAAGGGTGAATAAGGCCTGGCTGCAAAAACAATTCCAACTTGAAATAAAAGCCAAAGCCCAAACGGAATTCGGACTCGTAAAGCTATGGACTGAAGCATATACAGGAATCCTCCATCATTTTAGCCCAAATTTCGCTAAATACCTTAAAAATCCATAGTCGAAGTTACCTTGCCCCCTTGAGAAACGTCAAATAGCCAATTATTCCCGATTTTTTGCCAGCGAGAACTGTAATTTTGGTGTAGTCAAACACAAAAACCCTTTGGGGTTACCACCTAAAAGGATTTATGTTTACTGGGCTCTTTGGACGATTCTAGTAGGGCTTTCATCATGATTCAATCTGCTAAAACAGACGAGGAAAAGATCCAAAATACTCGAGAAAATATTGAAGGCTTAAAAGAAGTCACGGAGACCGTCGATTCTGCCATTGCGGTTAAGACCACCCTCTTAGCCTACCGCAAGGAATCTCTGCAAGAATTTTCCCAGTTGCTCAAAGCCGCTGATGTCGGACCCATTCTTTCCTTGTTTGCCGGCAACTTTGGCCACTCGGATAAATTGCAATGCGACCTCGCCTTGGCCATATTCAGTCCCGGTGATTCCTTGGAAACCTACGTCCATGACGTCGCAACACTCAAGCTCATCGCCAAGGTTCCATGTGTTCTGACCATTGTCAATGAAGGCGGTATGGCCGAGATCAATGAGGCCAAAACCGAACTCGCCGCCGATGACATTCTTTATCTTCCCTTGCCGCCCAAGGAAATGGGGAAAATCCTTAAAACCTATGTGGCTTCGCTTCGCATTGAACATAAGAAGCGGTCACAGCGCGCTGATTTTTCCCGCAAGGCCCAGGCATTAGGGGCTATCCTGGTTGAGAACAGCATCATCACATCCCTTCAGCTTAAAAAAGCGCTCGACTTCCAAAAAGAAACCACCAATCTCCATTTGGGGGATGCGCTGGTTTCCTTGGGCTTTATCGATGACTTCCAGAAAACCCACTTTTTGGCCAGCCAACTTGGCGTGCATATGGCCACACCCAAGCAATACGCCTCAGCGGACTTGAATGTAGTAGCGCTGATTCCAGAACGCGTAGCCAGGGAATATCGCTGCATTGCTCTTGAGAAACTGGGCGATGAATTGATCGTGGCGATGCTGGACAGCTCCAACTTGCGCCTTCTCGACAATCTCCGAGATCAGGCTGAGCTTCGCATCACTCCAATCTTGGGCACCCTAGAGGACATCACCGTTTCCATCGATCGATACTACCGGGACATTGCTTCACATCGCAGTGCTTCTGACCTCATGGCTGACTTGGCCACCGAGGTGCAGTATATCAAAAAGGTCGAAGAGGAGATGGGCGTTGAAGAGGCAGCCAGTGCGGGTGCCGAACTCGGTATCATCAAACTTGTGAACATGCTTATTTCCAATGCCGTGCGCGACCATGCCAGTGACATCCATATCGAGCCCATGGAACGGGATCTCAACGTGCGATATCGTGTAGACGGCGAGCTGCGCCGCGTCATGTCTCCGCCCCGACATTCGCATCAGGCTATTCTCACCCGTATCAAGATCCTTTCCGATCTCAATATCGCCGAACGACGTTTGCCCCAAGACGGACGCATGGTGGTCAAGATTGGAACCAAAGAAGTGGACGTGCGCGTCTCCATTCTGCCTACTATTTTCGGTGAAAAATGTGTGCTCCGTATTCTTGACAAGGAAGCCTACGAAAAGAGCATGCACAACTTGGGATTCACCGATCACGAATTGAAAATATTCCGCGAGCATATCGTCAGGCCCCATGGTATGATTGTCGTCACCGGTCCAACGGGTTCGGGAAAATCCACCACCTTGTATTCCGCTTTGCAGCAAATCAAGGACGTGACATCAAACATCATCACCGTTGAGGATCCTGTCGAATACCATATGGAAGGCATCACCCAGGTTCCCGTCAACGCCGCCATCGGCATGACCTTTGCCAACGCACTGCGCTCCATACTGCGTCAGGACCCGGACACCATTCTCATCGGCGAAATCCGGGATAATGAAACCGCCAACATGGCCGTCAAGATGGCCTTGACCGGCCATATGGTTTACTCTTCCATGCATACCAATGATGCGTCCAGCGCTGTCGCCCGCTTTGTCGATATCGGCATCCCACCGTTGTTGTTGGCTTCCTCGCTGAATCTGGTCATCGCCCAGCGCCTCATCCGAAAAATTTGCACACGCTGCAAAACCGCCTATACGCCCACGGATGAAATGCTCAAAGAATTACGGTTGGACAATTCCGATGCCGCGGATATCAAGTTTTATCATGGCGAAGGCTGCGTAACTTGCAACGGTGTCGGCTATTCGGGACGTATGGGCATATTCGAATTGATGGTAGTATCCAGGGATATCCGTAAGCTTATCCTCAAAGGGGCGCCGACTTCCGATATTCAGGAATTGGCTGAACGCGAAGGCATGAAAACCCTCCGCCAAGCAGGAATGGAACTGGTGCTTAAGGGCGACTCCACCATTGAACAGGTGCTCGCCGCAACCACGGAACTTTAGGAAAACCCTATGACAGAGAAAACACAAAACGATCACCTGGACTGGGACAACCTCACTCAACCTGTGCCGTTAAATTTGATCGATTCCGATTTCACCTATGTGGCCCCGGAAGCCCAGTTCCAGATGGAATCGATGCCCGGTACCCGATCGGAAAGCCTGGCGGATATCGCCAACTTTCAACGACTCCAAGCCGAAGCATTGGACCAGTCCAACCTGGAAGAGCGCACCGAGCAAAAGGCTCTGGAAGAAATAGACAGCCAACAGCAGCGCCTGGAGCAGTGGATGGCCAATGCGCGCGCTCGGTTACAAAAGGCGGATCAAGAGCCAACGGCACCAGGACGCCCCCTTCGCCAGCGACGCGAACCCTCACCGACCATGATCCATCGAGTGGAAATGCAGAAGACCATGTTTGAACCCGGCTCTGGTCAGTTTCAAACTTTGGCTCGAGTTGGGGAAGAGCC
>JAYSRH010000094.1:0-13873 GCA_043721115.1 Fibrobacteria bacterium
GGCGTCCTGCCTTATGTAAGCGTCAATCCCTCACGCTTAGGGAAACATTTAATATCTCCCAGTCCTTACGGCAAATCTGCAAATAACAATTGGCGCATCGTCATCCCCGGAAAAGGAAATTTTGATATTAAAGGTTCGGTCAGACCCCGGAATAAATTTAAATGAAGCTTATTCTTCGACCCCAGCTCCACGCTGGAGGATTTTAATGGATCACAGAACCTTTGTACAACCTGGTAATTTGCTACTCCCTTCACTAGACATCCCGTAAATAGTCTTGGCCAAGATGTGCTAACCGGTAACCTCTCCGGAACTTTATGGTTACAGTAGTACTGTTCGCAGGTGAATTTTTCGAATCTCACTAACCAACATTGCCCGAGACCCTAATCTCCATTTTTTTTCATACAGGCATCTCGTGCATAATCAATAGAATAGGCCAATCAAAGGTTATCCAATTCGCACGGCATTGCAGCCGCCATTTTCCCGCCTTCGCTTTTGAAGATCGGCACCACTCAAATCTTTTCTTTAATGCAAAAAAACGGAAAATCGGGTTAACTTTTTGTATGAAAGGAGATGCACAAAAGTCCAAATTATGGAGAGGCGTCAATTACCTCCTTGCAAAATCCAAAAAGTGGAGATTAGGGTCTAGGAATGTGGGCTCTAAGGCCCGTTCACGAGGAATCGAAAAATACGGCAGGCGTTGCCCAGGCTTGCTGAGTTCTTGACGGTGGAGGTTACGATTTTTAGTTCGTGCTGCCGTCTCGGCAAATCCACGTTGAATAAAATCGTCCAAGGCAGATTCAATCCTGCGCTCCATTGTGTGAATTGATCCTTCGTGCCCATAAACTGATTGTCGATATAATAATCAAGCATGCCCACATCGGGCCCCGCCGGGACTACAATGCCAACCGCCGTTCCTGTGAATACAAATTTTAAGGTATCCCGAGCAGATAAGGCCTCTAAGGCCGGCACGTTCACAAATCCGTCGCGTGTACCGCCCGATATGGGCGTCCACGAGGCTAAAGATTTCCAGCCATTGACCAGTTGCGCTCCTTGTAGGCTGTCAAAATGGCCATGGGCAAAACACAGGGTGTCCAGCATTTTAACCGGTTGAAAATGTGGTAATGGCTGCGTCACTACCGAAGCTGTATCGTTCCAAGCTGTGCTTAACATGCGAGTGATGGCATCGGCGTAGATTTGTGTGCCGAATGCTCCCGGGTGCACGTCGTTGCCAAACTGCGTCCACGTATAATGTTCGGCGACATATTGCGCCAAGTTGATGGAAGAAACCGCGTATTGCCAGGCTGATTTTTCATAATCGGTGACAAGGGGAATGGGTTGTCCTGCTTTTACGTATGCATAAAACAAGTCGTGAGCGAAATACATATATGCTACGTCGATATTCGGGTTATGCCGAATCGCTTGGCGAATAATGCCTTCATAGGCTCGGGTCCTTTCGATGGAGGTTACCCCATTGGATGTGTCGTTCACGGCAGATTCAACAAAAAGCAGGTCCACTTTCCCTCGGAAGAAAACATCCTTTTGGAGACGGAATGCGTGCATTTTTATGTCCACGCTGGGGATTCCGGCATTGATGAAATCAAAAGTGGTCAGGGGGTATTTCCGACGCAGGTACGCCATGACGCTATCCCGCCAACCCGGATTGAAGGTTATGGATCCGCCTAGAAAGGCCACGCGGCCTTGCCCAGTCCCTTCGAATCGATTGCGGCAGTTGGCAAAATTATCCCGGAGGATGGATCGCGAGCTGTCCCAGAGGTCGATATGCTTGAGTTGAAAATCCCGAGTATCGCCATCATTGATGGAAAGGTTTCTGGCCTGCAACGGATAAATGCTTTTCCCATAAATCGTAACATGATAGAGACGGGCTGCTGAGGTTTTGGCAAGTGCCATCGCGGAGTAATCTGTAAGCTCAGGCTGAAAAGGTTCTACGCGGCGTCCAAGCAGAGTAAAATGACTGTGCGCGAGCCATCCCTTGCTGCCAATCGAGTTTCGGCTTTCCGACTGGATTGCCCTGAATGGACGAATGCCGACTGCTCCAGGCAGCGGTATCACGTAGTGGCCAACGGCATCCGTATAGGTATTGACGGCCAGGCTCGAATCTGCAGCATCCACAAACCGAACAAAAACATTGGGCATGGGGACATTTAAATTATCGCGAACAGTTCCAGTAACTGTAGCGTTGCCCGATGTAAAGAAGGCAAGTAGTAGGGCACATTTCCATTTGAACTTATGAGTCATGCTAACCTGATTCGGTAGTGTTTCGGAAACCAAAAACTACAAAAGTAGCGGCTGCTTTTCTTTCAGGGGGTCGGGCTCAATTCCGTTCAGGTATCACTTGGGAGCGATGGAAACCATGGCTATTGCAGTACCATAAACCGCTCTACCCGCTCAATACTCGATGTAGGCCTGCCAATTTGAGTTGGGGTCGCCGTAAAATTCAAATAATAGATGCCAGGCGCGAGAAACTCTGACTGATCCTTCCCATATAAAACGGAGTGTTGACCGGATGAAACCATTTGATCAAAAACGGTTTTGATTTTTCGGCCAGACCAAGCATATACGGCAACTTTCACTTGCATATTTTCGTTCACCGAGAATTTTATGGACAAAAGGCCGGACTGGCTCTGAATTTTATTTAGAGTGAAATCCGCTTTTGAACGAGAATGCTCAATTCCTGTCGTACCATAACCAAAAGAAATAAATCCCGCATTTTGATTTGAACCTACGGGAAACGCACCCACATTCTGAGGGATTCGAGGCCAAGTATCTGTGGCCTCTAAGAAATAAGAAACGTTTCCGGTGCCGGATTGTGCGGGAATTTCAGCTGCATAGCGATCACCAGACTGCACTTGCATCGGCACTTGAATCCACGCGCCTGTTCCGATTCTGTAATTCAATACCGCCGATTTAATTCCATTTCGATCGGTAATGGCAGACTGTACGACAAAAGGTCCGCGCCCAACCCCATCTTTCCAAACAGTGGTATTCGAAAAATAGGGAGGTTCATTGTCCGTGGGAGTATAAATTTTAATGTCGTCGACATACCAGTCCGCAGGCGCACTAGCCCCTCCTTGGTTGAAAAGAGTGAATCTGATTTTCACCGTATTCTTACTGTATTCCGAAAGTGAAAGGTCGGTCGCGGTCCAAGACTTACTCACCGTACCCGCTTCGTGTGAACCAGTTGCATGAGAGATTGTGGTCCAACTTGTTCCACCATTCGTAGAAATATCTGCGCTCAATTGATAGAAAAATCCCGGATATCCAAATGTGCTTTTATCCCAGAATGACAGTTTTAAATCTTTATGGTTCGACAAATCAATGCCGTTCTTCAATGCGATGCTATTCACCCCAGCATAAGCTCCAGAATAGGCCGCATGCGTGGTAGAATGTGGTTGTGACGTGGAGCGAGCCCAGTTCCCGGTTTTGTCCCAATAGGTCGCAAAACTGTCGATGGATCCTCCATATTCAAAATCATCTTCCCAAACCACATAATTGGGCGGCGTCGTGCCGATGGTGAAGGAATACTCCACGGTATCCTGAAAATCCAAACTGTCTTGTGGCCCATCAGCATGAATGATCAATGAAACTTTTGCTTCATGCCCTGGAGGCGTTAATGCGTGTGCTGATATTTTGAACGGCTTCGTCGAATTGATTGCCGCTTGCTGCGGTGTCAAGTTTTCAAATGCAAAAGAACCGTCCTGTACTTCGATATAATTGTCATTTGAAACTACTCGAATTACAGTATTTAAGGCAGTAATCCCGCCATGGTTTTTAATGCCCAAAACCAATCCACTACTTTGCCCGGCACTGATGGCATTCATATTCTTGCTCGTGACGTCAATCCTCGGCGTGTTCATCGCCGGTGTGGCTTGCAGCATTTTAAAAACATTCAACCGTCCCCAGCCATAAGTATTATTGGGATAGGCAATATTGGGATCAGGCTTGTCGACATTATCCATCAGAATGTTGTAGAGCATTTCCGAAGTGAGATTTGGGTTCTTCTGACAAATCAAGGCCACCGCTCCGAGAACATGGGGTGCGGCCATAGAGGTACCGCTTTCAAACTTATACTCCCCATTTGGAATTGAGGAGCGAACGTTCTCTCCCGGTGCGGATAAATTGGGTTTGATATAATTCCAATCACTTCGAATCCATTGTGTCTTGTCATTGTAGGGTGCGCTTTGAGTGGTAGGACCCAATGAAGAAGTGGGCGCGATTTTGTCGGCATAATCAGTATTCCCCACGCCCACCACAAACGGATAATCCGCCGGTGTTTGCACCGTTCCGATTCCTCTTTCACCGCTATTTCCATTGGAAATAATCACAAGTATTCCCAATGCTCGAAGCGCCTTAAAAGCATCCCAATAAACCTGACTGTTTGCCCAATTATTCCATGAACATGAAATGGCTCGTATATTCACGCTGTCCTTCAATCCCGCCATGTATTCAATCCCTTGAATAAATTGAACTACTTCGCCACCTCCTGTTTTATCCAAGACTTTTCCCACCGCAAATTTCGCTCCGGGAGCCACACCAATATCATTTTCAAAAGGCCCTAAGCCATCACCTCCGGTAATAATTCCCGCAACATGGGTTCCATGAAAAAAATCATCATAAGGCTTATCCGTTTTTGGTAAACCATCGGCGACAAACCAATGCCCACTCCATTTTCCCGCCAAAGCTGGATGGAGAATGTCAGCACCGGAATCGAGAAAACCAACAATCACTCCTTCGCCGTTGTAACCTGCGGCCCAACATTTATCGGCCTCAATTTTACGAATATTCCACTCGACTCCGGCTGCACGCGACGAACTCGCTGTTGCAGACGTCTCAGAAACATGCACCGTGTCATTGGTGAAAACCTGATCTACATCATCCCTCAACCCAATTTCTTGAATAATTGCTGGAGAAGCGACAACATGTATGGCATTCACCACCCAATAAGGATGCACACGTTTAACCTGTGATGTTTTTCCATCTAGCCAAGCGATCAAGCTCACTTGCGATTTTTGCGCAAGGTTTTTGTATGTCATAATACGCGAATGAGCTGCCCCACTTTGATAGGCAGAAAACTCAGCTGCATTTCCCGCATTTTTCATGAACACGATACACGAAATATCCTGATCTACTTTTGCATTCTGAAGTTGCAGATTCAGTTTCGGTGAAATTAAACCCGCATAAACAGCTATTGGCCACAAGAATAATACGGCTATAAGTTTTATTTTTTTCATGCTTCCCTCCGGTTTTTATTTTTTGTGAAAATGCTTCTCCCTATAAAAGTCCTGAATCCTTCCTTGAATTCAATTTTGCGGCAATTAGGGCTTCTGGAAATTGCCTGGGATTTTATATTCTGGAGTTGCTCCAACCGAGTGGCTTTGGATCCGGTATTTCCCTAAAACATTTACAACAGAAAACTGCCCAGGCAAGTTTTTTCTGGAATTGGGCAAGTCAGGCTTTTCTTTTCCTATCAAAGCGGTTTGATTGACGGTTATTTTCCAGGTGATATCTTGTTGCAACAAATCCATTTTTCTTCGGACCCAATCCAAGCTATCCGATGGAAAGGAGCCGGGCACACCCAGAGAATCCTTGCCGCGATCTGAATAAGCTTTGGTTAGAACAAAATCGTAGGCATGGGCTCTTAAGTTATAGTCCCCGACTTTTGAAATGTATTTGGCGGGTATAAAAGTTCCTCCGGCATCTCTGGCTACCAACACGGAATTTAGGTACCAGTCCACCTTGATGACATTGGAATCGACCACATCCACTTTGATTTGAACTGGGTTGACCAAGGTGGTTGTATTGGGCGTCCAATTGTCCAATGGGTCGGTCAAAGCATAAATATCCCAAACCACTTTTTCCCTGCCGATGGGGTCATGCGCCACCACAGGCTTCGCGCAGTAAACATCCGCCATCATTTCGCAATGCGTATTCAAAGGGCGGAAATAACTTGAGTTCTCGATTGGGTAAGCACCTACCTTCAATTTATAGTAAGGCTCCGTATACCCAAGCCAATCGGCCCACTTCGTACCTGTGGCATCCGATGTGGCATTGGGCCAGGAGTTGCCACCGGCATTGGCATAAACATCACCCAATCTATGCCAGCCATGGCCCATTTCATGCGTGCCGATGGCCTCCTGTTCAGTATCCATAGTTAGACCTAATTTTTCGGAAGCTAGGCCGACATTGCCGCCTTCACCAGATCCATTTTCTGTTGCAGCATTGTGTGACACAATATATTTCGGTTCCACTTGGGGCACGAGCTGGGTGATGGTATTAATGTAGTACTCATAATTCGTTCTATTCTGCAAGTTGCCGGAAGGCAATGGCCGGTAGTTGTTGACTCTGTATATATTGAAAAATTTTCGATATCGAGAATATTCGGGAACTTTGAAAAAAGCATTGATATGGTTTTGGATGGTGGTTTTCATGGCCGTTGCTTCGGAAGCCAACCAGCCATCCCCAAGGAAAACAATGTCCACCCGATTGGAGGATGGCCCGGAAAACTGAATGGTATCGACAGTAGGGTTTTGTGCGTGAAGGACGGCAGCGGACCAAAACAGAAAGATTCCTATGCAATTGAGAATGATTTCCATGCAACTGTTTCGGCGTAAATTGGGCTTAGGCATGAACAGACAATAAGGTCAATACTGGCCATTGGCAGGAGGCAGTAAGAAAATAAGGTTGCCAAAATGGAAACCCTTTGTACCGGTAGTATTCGGTTTTATCTCATATTCATAAACGTGTACCTATGGATTTTACCACTGCTTTGAACTCGTACGATGCGTATTCCAATGGGAATTTTTCCAAACTCAACCTTACAAATACCCTTGGACGTCACATTCCAATTGCTGGGGATAATTTGCCCCTGTGCATCTAAAACCTCAATATTCTGGATAGAACCCATGCCGGCCACGTTGAGTTCAATACTGTTACCAATAATTCGGTCGATACGATTCAGTGATATGCGTTCGGTATTCCGGAGCGATACAGGTGTGGGTAGTTTTTTGAATACCAGATAGTCCAGACCAAACATGTATTTCTTGACGGCGCTGGCGTTGGAGCCTTTAATCACGGCCTTGAAATAGTGTAGACCTGCGGTCAAAGTTTTTTCCCCCAACGGTACCTCCGGGGTGAATTGGACTGTTGGCGAGTAGCAGTCAAAATCTTTTTTTAAAGCCACGCTGTCCAAGTACAAATCAAATATGCCATAATCGACCGCCTGCGTGAATTTACCGGCCAGAGAATAGGTGCCATTTTCAGGTACCATGATATCCAGGGACAGGGTATCGCCTGTCGTGCCGTCCATCCACCAGCGCTGGGCGCCAGCAGACCATGGAAAGCTCCAGTTGCGTTGGACTTGGAGCTTGCCACCCGTGTTCTTTGCTTCCAAATCTTCCCCTTCGAAATAGGAATCGGTATCTGGCATGGCATACCAGAAATTATTTACAGCAAAATCGATGTCGCCAGTGGACCAGTCCAATATTTCAAGGTTGAAATCCAAGGTGTTATTAAAAGGAATTCCATCCAAACTCCTTGTTCCCCAATTCACCGTGTGGCCGATAGCGTTGTTGCCTGCTGCCAAGGGCTGGCCATGGAAAGGCGAAGTGAACGCATCAGGTTGGCCCCACGCATATCCAAAGTAATCCTCACTGCCGGTACCAAAAGTGGATGGAAAGGTTTCTTTGTCGACGAAGATTTTTTCATCACCTTCGCCCCACCAGCCGGTGTTCCTATTGTTAATAGTGAGAACATCGCCGGCATAAACACCCTTGCGGTTGCGTAAAAACAGATAATTCCATTCCACAGCATTGGCCCCGATTACGGGTATGTTTAACTCTTCCTTCCAACGCGAGTGGAAATACATGGAACGGTCCGTGTTCCAGGTCCATGGGCAAGTCAATAATTCTTCGATGGATGCCGTGACTTGACCGACGCCACGATACGACAATTCAAGCCGAAAGGCATTCTTGAACGGCATAATCCAATAGCAAGTCAACGTGCCGTTGGCGGCAACCTCCGAATACCAGCCGCTTGTCACATTGAGGCCAAGGCCCGATGCGAAGAAATCACCTACTGGCACATCGCTAACCGTTATGCGGTTGTCGAAAAAAATCCGCAAACGCGTGGACCTGAGCGCGTCTTGCATGTTTGGAGATTGCAGTTTGATCACCATTTTGCATACTGCTCCCGGGCCTGGTATATCGAGAGTTATTGGACCGCTCGAAGGGGTAAGCAATTTGTTCTGCATCCCGTGAGAGGTTGTGGCTGCAGGAATGGAGCTGGCGGGATTTTTCAGCGTCTGGTTCGCCTTGCTAATTTCAGTCTGGTACGTATTCAAATCCTGGAGAGAAAAAGTCTTAACTGTGGTGCTATCGGGGTATTCGCGGTAATTGATGTTGTACCAGAAGTTTATATTCGCAGCCTTTTCGCAGGTGATTTTGCACCCGCGTGCATAGGGCATAGGCAAAGCATTATTTTTACCGCGGGCGGTGATTTCCGAAAGCGGTTTTCCGGCCAGACCGTAGACGAAAAAACTATCGATGGGCATGGTGATCGCCGGTGTTGCGGAGCCATCGAAATACACCCTCAGCGTTCCAGTCATCGGCTCTGCGCCACCGCACCACATCCGTACCAGCGCTCCGGGATGAGTCGTTTCCAGCATCACGTTCTCAATGCGGCCGCTTGTTGTATCCGTCCGTATAAATTGATTCCAATCGTTGTTTGCGTCCCACCCTGGGCCATTCCGCACCGTGGATTTTCGGTCATAGCTGGAAGCCTGTAGAGATTTGAAAGCAGGCAGAGGAAAACTGGCAATGGATCGATGGTCCGTCATTTCGTTCAGAAGGGTCGATAGGGTTATTTGGGCGTAGCTCGAATTTGGAGTCAAGAACAGTAATACGAGTGGGACTAAGTTCGGGTAGATTCTTTTACCGGTTGGAAGGAACTTTTCCCTCCTGCCGGTGAATATTGGATAGTGCATTCTAGCCCCTTTCTGCTGCCTTCGAGTTAAGTGGGCCAGGCCTTTTTCTGCTTCTATTCACAAAAATAGTGTTCCGATTATACGGAACGGGTGAAGGGCGAACGCGAGTATTGATGTGAATGCTATATTTCCGGGCGTGAACAAACCACTCAGCTATGAAGATCGCGGTGCCTCGGCTGACAAGTCGGATGTGCATAAAGCCATTGCGGATGAGCATCCCGGGCTCCACCCGGGCGCTTTTTGCAAAACCCTTCCCGATACCTTGACGGGCAGTCCCGAACACTGCCTCATCATCCATGCCGATGGCGCCGGGACAAAATCCATTCTGGCCTACTTGCATTGGAAAGAAACCGGCGATTTTTCTGTCTTCAGGGGTTTAGCACAGGACTCGTTGATTATGAATGTCGATGACCTCGCCTGTGTTGGCGCCTTTGGTCCGATGCTGCTTTCTAATACCATTGGACGAAACGCAAAAGTGATTCCCGGAGAGGCCATCAAGGAAATCATCACCGGGTACCGGGAATGCATGGCTATCTTGGACAGTCACGGAATTCAAGTGGTAAGCGGCGGTGGGGAAACGGCGGATTTGGGAGATGTTGTACGCACCTTGGTCGTGGATTCCACTTTGGTTGCCAGAGCCAAACGCAATGACATTGTTAGTGGCGAGAAGCTTAGGCCTGGATTATCCATTGTCGGTTTGTATTCTGGCGGGCGTGCCAGTTATGAGAGTGCGGAAAACTCCGGCCTAGGTAGCAATGGCTATACCATGCTTCGCCATGAATTTCTTTCCTCTCATTACAAAGACGCTTACCCTGAAGTTTTCGCGCCGGAAATTGCCGCGCTAGCCTATATGGGCAAGTACCGACTGGGCGATTCCTTACCCGGTGGTTCCGGCATGACCGTGGGAGAAGCCTTATTGTCCCCGACGCGGACCTATGCGCCAATACTCAAAAAAGTTATGGAATCGGTTGGCCCGAGGGTAGCGGCTATTTTCCACAATAGTGGCGGGGGCCAGACCAAATGTTTGCGCTTTGGCAATGGGTTGACCTATATCAAAGACTCGCTCTTTGCGCCCACGCCCGTTTTCAAAATACTTCGCGAGAATCCGGCGCTGTCCCCGCGTGAATTGTACCGCACACTTAATATGGGACATCGCATGGAGGTTGTGTGTGAGCCTGGTGCTGTTGCTGCGGTCATCGCAGCCTCACAGTCTTTTGGCATTGATGCCAAAGTGGTTGGCCGCACGGAAGCTGCTTCTGGCGCCAATCGACTTGTGTTGCACGATGGGCGCGCGGAATACACCTATTCGCTTTGATTGCTGCGGCCTAGGAAATCCACCCGCTTGTATTTTTTTACGGGAACAGGCTGCAAGGAAAGTTTTTGCACCGCCGTACTGATTCGCAAGCGTCCAGGGATTTTAAGTTGGATGGAATACAGACCTCCGTCCCCGGTCATATACAGGATTGTATTAGCGGGTCCTCCGAACACACAGTTGTCGGCATTGCCTGTGGCTCCGGATCTTTTATCATACATACCGCTGGCAAAACTCAATCGGATGAATCCTAAGGAATCCCCGTTGGCGTTAAATACTTGGACTTCCCCCTTTTGATAGCTGGCGACATAATGATTGCCGTGGGAATCGAGTGTTCCTCCGTCGGGCACGGGCATGCGTGCGAAGATGGTGGGGTTGGTTAGAGCGCCTTTTGCTCCGACTGAAAATCGGGTAACCTGGCCTGCCGAAGTGGCTTGATTCACAAAGACTGCCGGCGTTTCATCCATCCACTCAATGCCATTGGCAGAGGCCAATCCAGTTGCTGCCACGGAAAGTTGGCGCGTTGAACTGAGATAATAAACGTCGGTACCCAAAGCCGTGAAATAAATTCCACCATTCGCGCCGATAGTAAGGTCGTTGGCCTGATTGAAGGAAACACCATTCTGTCCTGAAGCCACCAGAACAGAATCGAGCGCACCGGTCGATGTAAAGCGAGCAATGCGTCCATCTTCGGCAGCTACCAACCGGCCTTGTGGATCGAACTCCAAACCGTTATTCTGCCTTGTCGTTACAAAGTGTATTCCCGTATCTGCCGTACCGGGACGGATTTTCCAAATGGGCCAATTGGCTCCGCCAGCTTGCTCGGTGAAATAAACAAAGCCGGTGGAAGTTTCATATGCTGGTCCTTCACAGTATTGAGGAACCTTTTTTTCCCAAACCACGGGCATAGTAGCTGTGCAGATGGAATCGGGTAATGTAACGGTATAATTTTGCGCAAAAGGCGCAGCCAATGGAAATAGGGCCAAGGCTGTCAGCCATTTCATCGGAGAGCGTAGAGATTTCCGTGAAGCGAATTTCAAAATGCTGACTTTTTAATCAAGATCTTTCTGTCCCCCAACTTATTTAAATAGCTCATCCTAACCCAGCTTGGGGATTGAACACCCAGAAAAACCCTCACCTCATCCAAGTCCCCATCAAAATACGGGCTTGCGGGTTCGGGATTCCAGGCTTTCAAACTACCTTGCCCTATTCTCCAATACCCGGTGTATCGGTAGGGGTGCAAAGCTCCTTCCACGTGGGCCATGAGTAAACCATCGATATACAAGTTCAACCCTGACAACGTCATTCCGGCGACGACATTGTGCCAGTTGCCGTCATTGAGGGCACCGGAAGAAGCCACGGTCCAGAAAATGGGATTGCCGTCTGCGCCTCTCGGTAACCATTGCCAGGTCCCAAAATGAATGAGTCCCGCGTTGTCCATCCAGATGTGTCTATCATAATCACCTGCGTCACCAGTCGGATTGGTGTGGAATCCAATCAGCTTGCCACCCTGGGTTGTTAGGGTTCTGAACCAAAGTGAAAGAGAAAGGGTGTCAGGAGCTGCCATGGGTTTACTAGTCGTAACGAATCTAGTTCCACTCAAACGAATGGCTTGTGTGATAGGCGAAGAAGTGGAATCCCAGTCTACGGGGCCATTCTGCAGGATGCCGCCATTGCCCATACTGGAAGCATCTGATAAAAACGTTGCCAGGTTTCCACCCTTGGGTTGGAAATGCCAAACGCCTCGATAACCGGAAAGAGAATCGAATACTCGGGCCCCATTGGAACGGCTTAAGGCCCCGGGCCTACCCCAATGCACATGCAGTGCCTGTTGATCATTTCCTGCTTGCAGAGAATCCATGCTTACCCAAATCATGGCCCGGCCCAAGGACGCACTCCAATATTCAATTTCAAAATCAAGATGGGTTCCATCAGTGGCAGAGAAACGCAAGTCAGAACCGTCTGGTGCCGCAGTCGCAAATGAAAAATTTGTCGAGTCCAGTCGTACCACTAAAGGAAAGTCTGATAGGCCTTCCAGCAAGCCCGCGCCGAGGGGGCCCGTGCGGACCGTCAGGGTTTTCTCATGCGCCCAAGTAGCATAATCCCCATCATCTACCGTGGCCATATCGATAATTGGGAGCTGCACCGTGTCCTTGGAAAGCACGGAAATGCCGTATACATCGTGTGGGGAACAATTGGTTTGGCAGTTGGAGTGCAAGGTGTAATTGCCTTCCGCCAATCCCTCTAGACGGAAACTTCCATCAAGGTTGGTGCGCCAAACCCGGTCCAAACCATAAATGCGAATCAGACCGGCTGAGTCGGTACCGATGGGGAAACGCAAGGTACCCTGGATGCTACCGCCAGGTTTGGTCACCATAAGTGGCAGATCCATTTTTTTCTGCGCAGGGTCCGATTGGAAGCGGCGCAAGGCTACGTCTCCATTTGCAACCCGGATTTCGGTGGTATAGGTTCCGCCAGCTACGGAATCCAATACGAATCGCCCCACACTGTCAGTCAGGGCTTCATGAGAGCCCATCAGTGAGCCTGGAGTCGTTGACACTGGGAGGTAATCGGTAGCTCGCAGAATTACGCGGGCTCCGATAACCGGCCTACTTAGGGTATCCACTACTTGGCCTGTGACGACGGTTGTCTCAGAACCACTTCCTCCGCCAGCTGTGTGATCCGAGCTAGGTCCACCTATGAAATTGCAGCCCTGCCAGGTCAGGAATCCTAGCAACAGCGAAACAAGGCTGGTTTGTCGCAATTTCATGAAGCCTACTCTGAAAATCGAGTTAATGGAAAGATACTGAAATTCAATTGATACACGCTGTCGCTGCCCTCTTCTTGATCGGCCATCTCGAGTAATTCCCTTCTAAGTGTAGCGATTTTGGCCAAATAGGTCTCGTACCGTTTTCTGGATATGGACAAAGTCAAGGTAGATGTGTTTTGCACGTTACCGGGCATCCGGTCCAAGGCTTCCTTGGCCAGGTCAAGCATTTGGATTTTAAATCCATCGATTATGATAGGGTCGGCGGCGGTTCCGGTAATAAAGGGCTCGGTAAGTTCCAAGGTGCCATCCGCACCCAAGCGAATTAAGCCTAGGCGCAACAGCAAGGTTACGGCGCGGCCGGCCTCGGCTGGAGAGATGGAAGGGACAAGCATGCGTGCCATCTCGGCATACTGGTCTTCCCGAAAAGATCGGGTTTCCAGCAAGGCGCGGATGGCGGAATAATACCAATGGGTATAGTACTCGGATTGGGAAGCCTGCAATGCCTGGATACGAAAGCCTTTGGTATTCCTGATCTTTTCCAAATAGAAGCGCTTATCCTTTCCGCTCTGGGACTGGTTGTGGAATACCAGCATTTCAAAAAATTCTTTTTCTTTTCCGGTAAGCTCAAAGGCTTCGGCGAAGCGCAGCACCATGCGCGGTGACAGGTTGGTCTTACCTTGGAACACTTGAGTCAGGAAGCCTTGCGATTTGAATCCCGCACGCTTGGCTATGACACCGTAAGTGAGTCGCGGATTCAGGGATTTTTTATGGGCGTATAAATCCTGTAGAAAGG
>JAYSRH010000095.1:0-13846 GCA_043721115.1 Fibrobacteria bacterium
CATATCCAAAATCTCGTTTGGTATAGGAGCCGGTGAAGCTACCGGATAGAGGGTGTCTAAAAGTGGTACTGGCATTTTTGTAGCCCAGTGGCGTTACCATGAGGCTGAGTTTATTCATTTGCGTGGGGAAAATACCGACCAGTTGACCAAGGTCCCGTTCTTCTCCAGGCTCCAAATCGGGAATGACTAGGCCGGTTTCAACAATTGGCGTTTTGGAAAAATTGGGGATGCCGGAAGTATAATTAACCAAATTCCCATCAGGTGGAGGGCCGTTTACTACCTGAAGAAACAATTCAATGGCTGAAAGTCTACTGAGGCCTTGATTTGCGACGAAGATTCGAGTCGTTGCATTTTCTCGAAATAAGCGGACTCGGAGGCTTGGCTCTGCTTTAAGATAAACGAGTGTTGTCACCCTATCCTTCATGGTAGCCAAACCTTGGTCGGTGTCCGGATTCTGCAAAACGCATCCCTGCAAACCCGCAACTAGCAACCAAGTGACAAGCCAATGCGACTTTTTCATATTCTCACACCCATTAAAAAACCTGGCCATCGTTCCGCCCGGATATCGCTGGTCCATGCTTCTCCCCTTTGGTTAGGATTCAAATTAGGGAACCGGGAAGCCGGCCAGGCCTCGATATTGAAGGTCGCTCCGGCGAACACGCTAAACCAACGCATAGGAGTAATACCAAGTACCCCACGTAACCGACCCGTTACCGAATAATTTTTCCACTCCACGTCGTTTAAGACCAGACCTCCGCCTATGTCGATGTCCGCAAAAGCGTGCCGTTGTGGCAGATGCACTCCCATCCCTGCGCTTCCACCCCATAAATGGCGCGGGTAGCGCGCCTTCATGTCGAAAGAGAGGTAGTTGTAATTGTATCGTCCTCCCAAGACCAGGGCAGTGCGCAGCATGGACCTTTCATCGACTGTCGCCTCGATATCATGCAGTCCGTTGCCAATAATGTTGATCAATCCCAACACTGCGCTTTCGCCATGGCTGGCATAATTGAAAAAGCCCACTTGCACGCCGCGAGAAGTATCCGCAAAGTTTAGAAGTCCCACCTGGGCTCCTTTGCCGGCAAAGTCGACATTCAAAAGTCCGATCTGCATTCCCGTGAGGTTTTTAGATGAATTAAAGAGGCCTACTTGCAAACCAGTTCCTTGGCTTGCATGGTTGATAATACTCAATTGCACGCCAGCCAGGCTATCTGCGTAATTGGTGAGCGAGGCCAATTGTAGGCCTTGAATAGAGCGCGCATAACCATACAATACATTCAATGAAAAGTTGTGCGACCAGGGTCCAGGACCCATCCCGGGGAAACCGAGCGATGGCACTATGGCTAACCGCACGTTTATCCACTTGTCTTCCACTGTTACTTTTTCAGCTTCACTTGTGGGCTTATCCATAGTACTAGCTAAAGTGGTGTATTTCTCAGGAGTAGACGCTTCTCCACGGCTACGCGTGGGTTCGCGTTTGGAGGGTGTGAAGCTGGCCTTGGCGATAGGCTTGTGTTCAAGCGAGTCTACCACTATCAACGCGTGAAATAAGGAGTCTCCTTGGTCCAAGCCCAATTCGTATAACCCTGGATCCAAACCAAGTTCCACCTTGTGTCCCGCTTGCTTCTGCAGTTCGGCCACCAACGCGCCAGTGTTCGATCGGACCATCATCCGGCCCCTGATATCCTTATCCAGTACCAGCCCTGCCGAAGTTCCCCGTAAGTCGGTCAATACCACATCTCCTGTACCCGTGAGTCGCATGTCGTAACTGGGATGCTGCGCTCCGGCCTGGGTCCCTTCAGTTTGTGCCAAGGTTTCCTGGAATGCATACTCATAGGCTTCGCCCAGAGTCACACGTCCATCAGCATTCCGATCGGCTGCCCCGCGCATGCCGGACAACAGATAATGTGTAAAGAATGAAGCTCTGATGCGATCAGACTCCTGCGCTGCCTCTGTACCCGACGACGACGTAAGAAAAGCATAGCCGCTCAAGTTGCTGGACTGGTCCACGGAAAATGCCGGAAGACGGCTTCCACCCTTAATGCGGGTGAGGGCCCCGGAGGCGCAGGCGTCCACCACCGCTAGACGTATGCGCGCAGGAATGGAGTCGATACGGGCTCGAAATTCTTTATACGTGAAAAGGTCCGCCCCCAACATGAGACCATTCTCATCCGAATGACCGCTGAAGTAAATCAGTATTTCAGGATGCGCGCCTTGGATTAACGCCGCCGTTACCTTACTCCGAAGTTCGTCCATGGCCTTCAGAAAATCTTTGCGAGTAGGGTCCTGCAGAAGGCGGAGGTCCTGGGAAGATATGCCCCCCATTTTTTTCAATACTTCGGCGAACGCGGAAGCATCTGTACCCGCGTATCGTAGTCGCATACGGGTTGAACCGCCATCATTGTCTCCCACAATCAATGCGAAGCGGCGTAGTCCTCCATCTGAGGGCGAAGCTGGAACTTTGGCTGCGTGTAGATTCTGAGAACCGGCAAAAGTCAAACCTAAAGCCATCCAGATTCCGCTCAGGATACTTGCGGTCTGTAAGTGCATTTTCATTTCAAAACCTGACGCTTGGCTGCGCTATCCGCAAGTTTATTTAGGGTATAAGGATATTGCCTAAAGTCCGGACCCAAGCCTGTCAAGGAATCTAGAGGTGGACGAGGGACAGTCTGCGCCTTTACCATGGCTAAAATACTATCGGTTGAAAAAGGGGACGGCGCTGTTATCAAGAAAAAACGTTCCAGCCGTGGAGCCCCATCAAGCCTATAGGCATGCGGCAAGGGTTGCGGGCTTCCGGGCTGCAATGGGAGCGACATCCCTCCCACTTCTGGAAGATGACGGGTTAGGGTCCCGCGTCCATCCACAGAAAACACCATGCCAAATTGAGGCAGACGCGATTGATAGAATATTTGCAAAATATCGCCAGGCCGAATCAGCCCATGAGGAAGGACCAATTCTGTACCTAAGCGGGTTTTACGAAAGATGGACAACCCTGCTTCAGACCCCTTTAGGCGCACATCAAAAACAGTCGGCGACTGCAAACCTGCAGAACCGATGTGTTCCGTGTCCTCACTTTTTTTGGGATATACCATCAACAGTAGGCCGAAAGCCAGCACGACACCTGCAGGCGCCAAAACATTCCACCTCGGCCAAATGCGACTGGGCTTGGACTTACGAACAGTATGTATGTCCGATGATTTTTCGCTCCCCTTGGATCGCGCGGACTTCCAGGCTATTAAGTCGGTGACAAATTTCTCAGGAGTATCCGCGGCCAGGATTTCCAAGGTGGAAGCGCGCAAAGACTGCAAACGCACCCTTAGGCTTTCTTCCACTTCAGCGCGGGCACGAATGTCCTCCATTTGCCTCTCGGGCAATTCTTCCAGTAGATATCGTTCCAGAATCAAGTCCGGAAACTTCGCCAACTGATTCATATTCCGTCCTTTCTTGCGTTCGACATAGAGGAAACCCTAGCCAAGTGACTCCGCTCCAAGGCCAGCGCACTTTCCCGCAATCGAGACAAACGTTTGCGTACACCGGATAGGGACAGTCCCACTTCCAACGCCGTTTCTTCCAAGGTTAATCCATCCACATAATGCAGAACCGCCATTACGCGGGAATCTTCGGGTTCCCGACCGAACAGCTTTTCCAACCATCGCCTAGCATGCGAACGGCTTTCAATTTCTTCTGCCATGACGATGCTTTGAAGGAGATCTTCACTACCACTCCTAACCACAGCACTACGCAATTTGTCGATACATATGCGCGTGGCTATGGTATATAGGAAGGAGGATGGGTATTCAGGAAGTTCCACTCCCTTCTCCAAAAGACGCGAGAAAGCGTCCTGAAGCGCATCCCGTGCGTCCCCCTCATCTTTGAGAAGCTGCCGACAGCGCCTTAGGATCATGGGTCCAAAGCGCCGATACAGTGTCTCAATCTCCTTTGATTCCAGCCTGTCTCCTCCTATTTACATCGGCTTATACGAGCTTTCATGTATTTAAACGGCTAACCCAGGAAAAAGTGTTACAAGAAAATGGAACAGGCTGAATTCACTTCCCTATGCAGTACCCGGCAAAAACCCTCTGCAAAATTTCATCGCTGGAAATCTCGCCCAACAGCTCCTTGAGATGCAAAGCGGCCTCGCGAATTTCAAAGGCAACCAGTTCAATGGCTGGCCGCTGCTGCAACATTTCCAAAGCCTCCGTGACCTTGGCCTGCGCCAACTCAACCGTTTGGAATTGTCGCTCGGTGGTGATTACAATGTCTTCGCCCATGCTCGCGGAGACAAAAACCATTGCATTGAGCCGCTCCCTAAATTCCGCCAAACCTTCGCCCGTGCGGCTGGAGAGACTCAAGTATTCGGGCCGCGCTTTGAAACCAGGCAGATCCATCTTAGTGGCCAGACGTAAAGAAACCGTTTCACCTTGAGCGTCACCTTGAGCATCACTCTGAATTTCACCCTGACCGAGACTTTCCGCTTCCGTAACCTCCCGGGTACTGGTACCTGTCCCGTCCTCGACCCACACACATACGTCCGCCGCTTGCCATTGCTCCCGGGTTCTTTGCATGGCCAATGCATCAAGCCCGTCGATGGGTCGGCCCAGCCCGGCGGTATCGACCAGATGCACGATTCCGCCTTTTAACCGCAATGGCACTTCGACATAATCGCGCGTGGTACCAGGACGATCGGAAACCAGCAGCCGATCCGCTTCGATCAACGCATTGATCAGGCTCGATTTTCCCGCATTGGGCGCACCCAAAATGGCCACCCGTCGCGCCCGCGCCAGACTACGCCCTCTTTCAAATCCGGAAGCGATTTTACGCAATCCGGCGCTCAAACTTTCCAACCTCGGAGCCCAAGATGCAAAATCCGGATCGACTTCTTCTTCGGAAAAATCCACCTCCAGTTCCAAGCGGGCGGACAAATCCAGCAATTCATCGCGTAAGGTTTTAAACGCTCCGCTCAGGGCACCACCAACGATGCGCTGCGCATTTTTCAAAGCTTCGATCGTTTCCGCATGGATCAGTTCCCCCACCGCTTCCGCTTGCAGCAAATCTATTTTGCCGTTTTCAAAAGAGCGGCGCGTAAATTCTCCGGGCTCAGCTAGACGCAAGCCAGGGTGGGAAAGTAAAACTTTGAGAATGCCGTCGATGATAAGAGGATTGCCATGGGGAAAGAGTTCCAGCACATCCTCGCCCGTTGAACTGGCAGGCCCTGGAAAAAAAACGAAGTTTAATCGGTCGATGATGTCTGAGTCCGGTCGCGACATTGAAGCAGTCGTAGATGCGGGCGCAGATGCAGGCGCATCTGCGCTTGCACTCGTTTGTCCAATGGAAGACCCTTTTGTCCGAAAAGCGCCGTAGTATACATGTCTGGCTACAGAGGCTTCGCGGCCGAGATGGACGGCCAGCACATCTCGGCACCCAGGCCCGGAAAGACGCAACACCGCCAATCCGGAAGTGCCAGGCGGTGAGGAAAGGGCGACAATGGTGTCGCCGATTACGCTGGCCGCGCTTTTGATACTTACTTCGCCTTTAATTTAGGCCGAGTGGATACTATAACCTTGGCGGAGGCGGATGGTTTGAGGCGATTGGTATAAAAATAGGTTTGGCCGATGGTGAAGAGATTGGAGACGGTCCAGTACAGCACCAGACCCGACGGGAACGCGCAGGAGAAAACGAACATCATAATCGGCATCATCCAAACCATCATCTTCTGGTTTGGATCCTTGATGGTCAGTTTCATCTGGAAGTACATGGTGGCGGCCATGAAAAACGGCAGGATCGTGATCCCTAAGGGGAAAATATATGGCACCTTAATAGCCTCGTAAACTACATCGGGTAGAGCCAAATCATGCACCCATAATCCAAACGGTGCGCCTTTGAGTTCCACCGCGCGGCCCAGCACGTTAAACAATGAGATGAAAATAGGCATCTGCAGTAACACGGGAAAACAACCCATGACTCCCGACAACGGGTTCACGCCTTCTTGCTTGTAGTAGGCCATGATTTCTGCATTGGCTTTTTGCGGCTGACCTTTATTCTTCTCACGAATCTTTGCAATAGCGGGCATGTGCTGCTGCATTTTAATACTCTGTTTGGTTTGCGCAATCGTCAGCGGAAAAGTGACGACACGGACGAGTAAGGTAAGCAAGATGATGGCGATTCCATAGTTGGGAATGATGCCGTGGAAAAAGTTGAGGAGGTGGAGCACCATCCCGCATAATGCCACATACCAGACATCCGCCCGAAAAAAGGATTCCCAGCCGGAGAAGATTATTTTCTCGTAATTGTCGTGATGGGTAAGGAGCTGATCGTAGGACAACGGAAGCACCACAAAGTCAAAATCGAGATCCTTGTCCTCATAATTCGCGCCGATGATTTGCAGTTGGTAATCCTTGGGATAGGACTTGTCCTCTCCCTCCACTTTGCCCGTAGCCTCCACTTTATTGTTTGTTTCACGGTTGAAGTTGATTAAGGCTGCTACGTATTTCCGGCGAAGGCCCACCCATTTGATGACACCGCTGGCTTCATTAAAGGTCTTTTTGCCTTCAAAGGAAACCCGCTCCACATTAGAGCCATTGTCCATTATCACTTCACTGAAGAAAGTGCTCATCAGTCCGAAGCCTTTGCCAGCGCGAATCTTTTCCGTTTCCTTGAGTCCGGATAGCCAGCTTATGGCATAATTGGAAATCGGTTGGCTTGTTTCCAAATGCTGGGAAAACTTGTTGCTGTCCGGATAGAACGTAAACGACCGCTTCAAAATGGTTTTGGTTCCAGGCAAAGTGGTCTTAAAATTAACAGTCACGGGTGCGCCAGAAACATTTAGGGCGGTATCCTTAGCATCAAGCTCCCAGAGGGTTTTGCCTAAATCATGAGCATCGATGGTCAATGCCAGAGCCCCGCCGTTCTCGGCAAGTATATCGGGATTGTAAGGCGGCTTCCCCGCGAGATCTTTCAAAGAAAGGGTCGCGACCTTAGCACCTTCATTATCCAGGCGCACCTTAAACCGGTTTGTCTCAACATTTAAAAAACGATGCGGCAGAGATACCTGCGAGCTATCCGTCAAACCTGTGGAAATTGGAACGGCAGTTGCTGCAGTTTTTGGCCCTGCCGCTTGGCCCAATGCCGCATCTCCCATAGCGGGTTTTTCCCTACCGCTTTGGGAATCCGTTAATTTGAGCCCACCGTTCTTGGCCACATTTGCCAGGGAATCAATGCGCTGTTGCTCTTGCTTGAGCTTCATCGCAGCCATGGCTTGCTTCTGCTTGTACGTTGTCCAAAAGAGCATGAGGCCCATGAGTAAGACCCAGGCCATGATGGTATTTCTATTCAAAAGATGCTCCTAAAGTTTTCGGCGCTTGATGTCATAAGGGTTGTCGAAGAATGTTTGGGAACCGGATCCCGGGAGACAGAGTCTCTTGGGGCAAGGTCCCGGGAGACAGAGTCTCTTGGGGCAAGGTCCCGTGGGACAGGGTCCTGGGGGGCGGGGCCCCTTGGAGCAAGGCTCCGGGGGACAGGGTCCCAGCCGCCTTTACAAAAGGGTTGGCAGCGGACCAGTCTATAGGCGGTGAGCATGACGCCGATAAAAAATCCTCGCGACTCAAAGGCTTCTACGGCGTAATGAGAACACGTGGGATGGAAACGGCAGGAGCCAACGTAGAAAGAGGACTGTATGCTTTGATACATCCGAATCAAAAAAATGGCGATATGCCTCATGTTGTTTTTCCCGGCAGCAATCCCAATAGACGGTCTGCTTCAGCGCGAAGTTCCGAACGTCGGCACTGGGATGCTTTTTGGGAAACATCGAATACCAGCCAGGTTGCCTGCTTAAGATGCGGAGCTGCGGCTTGGAATGAAGTGCGCAATGTGCGTCGTATGGAGTTTCGCATCGGGGCGTTGCCAACTTTTTTCCGAATGATAAAGCCTAGACGGGACAGACCTTGATCCGCAAAACAGTACCGTAATGTAAGAGGCGCACTGCGTAGCACCCTCCCTGCTTCGAAAACCTTTTTATACATATACGGCTTGTTGAGTCGATGATTTTTTAAGGGGGATAGCCGCCCTGGAGAATCACCGGACGGGGTCGAGTTTTCCAAAATCCAAAACTCTCCCCGCGAGGTTGAGAGGCTAGATATCCTTAAAGGCCATGGTGTCGCTCACCGTCAAACGGTGCCGACCTTTGGAACGTCGACGAGCGAGCACGGCACGACCATCTTTGGTCGCCATGCGGCTACGGAAGCCATGCTTGTTGACTCTTTTTCGGTTGCGGGGCTGAAAGGTTCTTTTCATAGTGAAAATTCCAATTTATGGGATGAGGGGTTTAATTTAGTTTTCATCCCCTTGAATTTTCAAGGGTTAGGATGATTTTAGCTAACTTTTGACATCCATATTTACTTAAAAGATATTAATTTGCGTATAATATGCTGTTGACACAATATATTTATAGGGCTTATATCCGAACCCTTTCCGCCCCACTTATTTTGGGGCTTGTTCTTATAGGGTGGAAAAAAAGTCGGATTCAAACCAATCTCCGGATGCTTCGGCTTCCTGTGACTTTTGGCTTTCGCCTACGCTTCTACATCAATGCGACCAGAGACGCCCTTCAAGCTGTCCATGGTAAGTATGGCCGCCCCATAAATAGTCGCCCCCGAGATCGTTTAAAGATGAACCGCCTTCGCACAGGCCCATCCATTTTAGTGTCCGCTCATTTTCACAATTGGGAATTGATGGGCTCTTGGCTTTGCACCGAAAAAGGAATTCCATTACTTAGCGCGGCCCTACCTTTTAAACATCCCGTTTCGCAATACTTTTTGGAAAAGCTCCGAAAGCGGCTGCGCATACCCATCATTCAAACGGATATTGCTCGCTTGGGCCTCAAACATTTGCGAGCGGGCAAATGCTTGGGTATGGTATGGGATCAATACCCTTCACACGGCCAGGTGCGGGTTCCTTTTTTTTCCCATCTCGTAAAGGTCAACCCATTGCCTGGATTTCTTGTAAATAAAAGTAAGGCCCCGGTTTTTTTTGGAGTCCTTCTACCGGGCGGCGTCTTTAGGCTGGTCCAGATTAGCCACCAGCCAAGGCCCGGGTTGACTTTGGAAAAGCTCGCCAATCGGTATCATCGCGTATTAGAAATCCTGATCCGTTCCCATCCTGCCTTTTGGTATGGTTTCGCCCATCGCCGTTTTAAAGATCAGATTCTGTATGAGGTTACAGAAAATGTTTCACGTGAAACAACTTCCTCACCCCTCCATTTGGTTTCACGTGAAACCAAATGGCCAGAATAGCACGCCTATTTTTCTTAAGCATTGAAATCCAAAAAGTTTATGATACATTTACTTGGCTTATGGGAAACCTTCTGTTAGACACGTCAAATTTTGATGAAAAGACCCTCCAAAAGCTTAGAGGAGTGGAAACTTTTCTGAGAAAATGGAATAAGAATATCAATTTGGTAAGCGAAGCCGATGAGCCGGCCATTTGGGAAAGGCATATACTGGACTCGCTCCAACTGATGCCTTTTTTCAAAGAGGTCAATAAGCTGGCTGATATGGGAAGTGGGATAGGCCTACCGGCTGTACCATTGGCCATTGCCAATCCAGACATCGATGTTTTTGCCATTGAGCCGAAACAAAAAAAATCAGCCTTAATGGCTGAAATCATCCGCGAGATCCGCATCCCCAATTTGCATGTGCTTTCTGAGCGTGTGGAAAAAGTGTTTCTTTCGCATATGGATGTGGTGTGCTGCCGGGCGTTCGGCGAATTTAGTCGTGATGCCCGCTTAGCCTATAAAATGCTGAAGCCGGGCGGTTTGTTCATGACTTTTAAAACCGCGGAGCAGTTCGATGTCCCCCAGGGATACGAAAAAGTGGAAAACCACGCATACGCCCTACCCAACAATCCCAGAAAATATTTCATCGTCACGGCGGCTAAAGCAGGAGAGATGTGAGCAGAATTATAGCTGCTTGTAACCAAAAGGGTGGCGTAGGTAAAACCACTACTTGTGTGAACACGTCCGCGGCCTTGGCCGCAATGGAAAAACGGGTACTCCTTGTCGATATGGATCCGCAGGCCAACGCTACCCTAGGACTGGGCTTCGATCAGGAATTTGACGAAGACATTTACGATGCCCTACTCGCAGCGGAAAACAAAATCACCAAAGACGAAGCGCAACGCTGCATTAAAACTACAGCCATGCCTTTTCTGGATATTTTGCCCTGTTCACGGCAATTGGCGGGCTTGGAGCGCCAGTTAATGAACGCGCCTAACCGGGAGAAGCGGCTCGGCAATGTTTTGGAATCGATACGCAATGACTATGCTTTCATAATCATTGACTCTCCGCCAACGTTGAACATGTTGACTTTGAACGCTCTGACCGCCGCCGATTCTGTCCTAATTCCCATCCAGTGCGAATATTATGCCCTTCAAGGGCTTTCGGAACTTCTGAATACGATTCGACTAGTACAGCAAAATTTGAATCCGAAACTGGCCATTGAAGGCGCGCTTTTAACCATGTACGACAGCCGCCTCAATTTGTCCAAGCAAGTGGCTGAAGATGTGCAAACCACTTTTTCTGAAAAAGTGTTTAAAACCATCATCCCCAGAAGCGTGAAGCTCAGTGAGGCGCCCTCTTTTGGAAAGCCGATTATTCTATACGATGCGATGAGTACCGGTGCAGTTAAGTATATGGAGCTGGCTAAGGAGCTGATCCAAAATGACTAGAAAAGCCCTAGGCAAGGGATTGGAAGCCATTTTTGGGAACTTGGGCAATGAAGTCGTGCATCCAAAAACCGGCGCCTCGGTTCTAGAAATTGAAATTTCTAACATTTCTCCAAATCCCTTTCAGCCTCGCCAAGAGTTTTCGGAAGCGGATATTCAAGATTTAGCCAATTCCATCCGAGAAAAGGGACTTTTACAACCCATTCTCCTTCGGAAGCATAAAAACGGCTATCAAATAGTCGCCGGTGAGCGCCGCTTTCGCGCCTACCAACTCCTGAAAAAAACCAAAATTTCAGCACTCGTTCGCGATCAGCTATCAGATCAGGACATGATGGAAATGGCCCTGATCGAAAACCTCCAACGGGTACAGCTCAATGCCATCGAAGAGGCGCTCGCATTTGAACAGCTGATCAATGCATGTGGCATCACCCATGATGAGCTGGCACAAAAGCTGGGAAAAAGCCGCTCCGCTATTACCAATACTTTACGATTGCTGAAGCTGGAAAACGAGCTGCAGACTTGGATACGAGAAGGGAAACTTACCGCCGGACATGGCCGTGCCCTTTTGCAAAGCGAACCTCAACAGCGCATAAGACTTGCCCAGAAAATTATGGCCGATCATTTGAACGTTCGGCTGGCGGAAAAATCCAATCCCAAAACCGAGCCCGAGCCCGCGCCCGCAAACCCGCAAAACGCGGATACCCGCGCATTTGTGGAAAAGCTGCGCTTTCTACTCGGCACCAAAATTGTCATGAAGGGCACAGAACAACGTGGAATTCTTGAAATCCATTATATGAGTCGACAGGATTTGGAAACTTTGAGCGACCTTCTTGAACGCGGCCATGAAGTTCAAGGCAGCGCAGGTTAACCGCACTAATAGGCGGGGCCGTCAAATCTACTTTTCTGCCGCATGAACTCTTGCCATGTCCAAAAAACGTTACATCACAATACAAATCATTCCGGATGATTCCAGTGAAGCCTGGACCATCAAGCTCCGCTATCGCTTTTTTGAATTTCTCTTTTATGCGGTTTTCATAGCTCTCTTTGCCGTGGCTCTAGCCGCGGTTAAGATAACGGAAATCAACGGCAAGGTGCTCACCGCCAATCACCTAGCCACCATGAATCGGCAACTATTGGATAAGCAAAAAAAAATGACCCAGCTGGAACATCAGCTCACGCTTATCGCCGAACAAGAACGCAAAATACGCGGCATTGTGGAAACGTTTGTGATGGAATCCGATCCCGATTCCTTGCGTGGAAAAGACGCAATGAGCCATTTTTCCCCAGCTGAACTCGACAAATTCGTATCTGACATTCGCGCCATAGAAAAAACCACCCAGGGCCAGAAACCCTTCCCGTCAAAGGAAACCGTGCCGGATATATGGCCTGTTTCCGGAATAGTGAGCCAACCCTTTAGTTCTGCCGGCAGCGCCGAAGTCCGTCATGAAGGTGTAGACATTATCGCAGAAAACAACGCCTTGGTGATCAGTGCGGCGAGAGGCATTGTGGTTCAAAGCGGACAGGATCGCGATCTGGGGCGCTTTGTAAAAATTGACCATTCTCCCGAAGTGCAAACCGTCTATGGCCACTTAAGCCGTGGATTTGTACAAGTCGGCGATCATATTGAAAAAGGTGTGACTATAGGCATCGTCGGAAACACCGGAAACAGTTATGGACCCCATCTACATTATGAGATTTGGGTGCGCGGCAAACCAGTAGACCCCCAACTTTATTTGAAATGAGGAATTCATGTCCAAAAACGTAGCGTCAGCCGTAACCTACATCGGCGAGGGGACGGAAATTATCGGTGATATCAAGGTGGAACACGATCTGCGGGTAGAAGGAGACATAAAAGGCGGTGTGGTTGTAGGAGGGATGCTGGTATTAATGCCCTCTGGTAAAATAGAAGGCGAGGTTGTCGCCCGATCCGCAACGATAGCCGGACAGATCCAGGGAAATATCACCGGTCACGAAAAGATCGTATTGGAAGCCAAGTCCGTTTTAGTAGGCGATTTGATAACACGCGAATTGGTTATCAATGAGGGGGCGGTTTTCCAAGGAAACTGCTCAATGCCAAGGAATGAAAAAAAGTAACCCGAATAGCCCCAAACCGGAACCGAATTCCAAGGTGGCAGCCAGCCAAGGCTTCGAATACTTAAGTCTGGGCTGGATTTTTGCTGGAACCATGGCATTGCCCATGGCGGCGGGATTCTGGATAGACAAACATGTGGGTACAGCTCCTTTGTTTCTGCTTATTGGCGCATTGCTGGGATTGGCGGGTTGCGGCTACTCCTTTTTTCGCTTGATTCAAAAATTGAACGCGACAGATAAGAAAAGTTGCTCGCAGTAGCAGCCTTGGAAGCCTTTTGTTAACGACAAAGCCTTTAATTCAAACGCTCCCTTTGCTATAATTCTGACCCTAAAAAACAGCCGGACAGATCCATTTCCGGTCTAAGGGAAGCTTCTCGGTTTTGCTCACCTATTCCAAAAAAATTTTCCTGGTAATGGCTCTGCTCTCTGTCGCAGCCGTGTTGATGTCGCTTAAACTCGACGCCTATCCAACCGCCTTCGCCACAGGTGTTGTTTTCTTCATGGCTGCAAATGCATTGGCAGCCATTTATCCGCTTTACCTCTTTAGGGGCAAGAAAAATCCATTTAACGTTTATTTAATGGGAATGGTCATTCGCTTGGCCGTGGTTGGCGCAGCACTTATTTTGGTCATCACTTTAGGCGACCTCAACAAAGCCGCCTTACTTTCCATCACTTTAACCGGTATGCTATCTTTCATCGCCTATTTAATGGTGGAAATCCACCATTTCATCCACCACAATGCCGGATTGATGAGCGTATGATGCCATTCAAAAACGCATTTTTCCCGTCCTTGATTTTGACCGCCTTGCCCAATGTTAGTCCAGTGCATGCCGAAGAAAGTCTGGGCGACTTTCTAACCCATCATATTTCCAACTCCAGCCATTGGCAGCCGCTTCCGTTCTTGCCGATGTTGAATCTGCCCACCGGGTGGAAAATATTTGGAATCGATATTTCCATCACCCAGCATGTGCTCATGATGCTCATTGCCGCAACGCTGCTCATCCTCGCCTTTGCCAGCGCCAGCCGCCGCAAAAACGGTGCG
>JAYSRH010000096.1:0-4916 GCA_043721115.1 Fibrobacteria bacterium
CTATAGGCATGGGCGCAAAGGAATAATGGCGGAAACACATGCGTAAACTCGAAAGGGAGTCACAATCGGACACCGTGAGATCGGAAATCAGCCATTTGCTTTCCACTTGATGGTACCCGACAATATTCATTGTTTTGATTTTTTGTTGGCCCTGTCCGTAAAATGTGATGGTTTTCAAGAGGACTGGGTTTTTAGTTAAAGTGACTTCCAGACGGGAATAGAACGATTGGAAAAGCGGTTTTAAGGACATGCTAAGCTGGTAGGTGCTATCCATTGCCTTAAGTCCTTTACAGGAAGAATATTCCAAAAAGAAATCTGTAGGTAATTTGAGCATATCCTCATAGGTGAGTAAGCTACCGACGAGTCCTTTTTTCCATTGACGATTAGCAATCCGGCGAATGCGATGGCTATTGTCATCGGTGATCCATTGCTCCCTACCAAATTGCAAACTGTGGTATTCAAAAGCCTTTTTGGGACTGGCCAAGGAAATCCGTCTCTCCCCAATCTCGTCTGAAAATTCAGCCTGACCGGAAAGGGTGTCCAAACCCATAGGAAATGTTTCGTTGACAATTTCCACGCTTGCCTGATAATGACCACGGTATTGGTTTTTTAACGCCTGGACCAATAATTGTCTGGCCAGATCTTCATCGGCACCAAAAATGTGACTGGTCAACATTAATCCCATCAAGCACAGTGCTGGAATACGGAATACATATTTAAAAATATAAAAGTGGATGTATGGATATAAGAGCATGAAAGTCCATTGAACCGTCCCTACAAATCGGTAGGACGCATGCTAAAGTATACAATTTGGCGGCTTAAAAAAAAGTGGCTCCGTACCAGGGCAATAGTTCCAAAAAGGCCTTAAAATTAATATTGATCTTTTTTCCGCCAGCCTGTTCCTTTATGGCCCCATTGCCCTGCAAATACAGGGCAATGGTCCGATGTCACCTTGCAATGCAATTAAAGGTTCAGCTCACCAGATAGATCAAGTTTCGCCCTGAGCCGTGATTTCAATATTGTCCCAGGACTCCTCACCAGTGGGACCAAAGCCCTTTGTGGACTTGGCATCTGCTTGACCGGTAGCCAAAGTTTGACGAATCTTAAGTTCGATTTCTTCAGCCAAGGACTTGTTCTCTTTGAGGAAATCTCGCGCCTTTTCACGACCTTGTCCCAGCCGCTCTTTCCCGTAGGAGAACCAGGTTCCACTCTTTTGTACGATTTCCATTTCAGTAGCCATGTCCAAAAGGCTGCCTTCCCGGGAGATGCCGACCCCATAGAGAATATCGAACTCGCATTGTTTAAAGGGAGCCGCAACCTTATTCTTAACCACCTTCACCTTGGTCCGGTTTCCAATGACTTCCTCACCTTCTTTCAAGGACGCTATTTTGCGGATGTCCAAGCGTACGGAGGCATAGAACTTGAGAGCATTGCCGCCCGTAGTGGTTTCCGGATTCCCGAACATCACGCCAATTTTCATGCGCAATTGATTGATGAAAATTAGGCAGCAATGGGAGCGGTTGAGTATGCCCGTTAATTTGCGCAGAGCCTGGGACATAAGGCGCGCTTGAAGGCCCATGTGCGAATCTCCCATTTCACCATTGATTTCCGCCTGAGGCACCAAGGCCGCAACCGAATCGACTACAATGAGATCAATGGCGTTGCTGCGCACCAGGGTCTCGACAATATCCAGAGCTTGTTCTCCCGTATCGGGTTGGGATACGAGCAAGTTGTCGATATCCACTCCCAACTTTCGTGCATAGAGTGCATCAAAGGCATGCTCTGCATCAATAAAGGCTGCTACACCACCCGCTTTTTGGCATTCGGCGATGGCATGCAAAGTCAACGTGGTCTTTCCGGATGATTCCGGGCCAAAGATTTCCACAACTCGGCCCTTGGGCAGTCCACCGATTCCAAGCGCCATATCCAACTGGATACATCCCGTACTGATAACGGGAATATCAATGGTTTCCTGGCTCCCCAAAGTCATGATGGAACCCTTACCGTGGTTCTTCTCAATTTGGGCGACGGCAGCGTCAACGGCCCTTTTCTTATTGCTGACTTCCTCATTAGCGGCTGAGGGCGAGGTGGATTTCTTGACTGACATAAAAGCTCCTTTGGGAGGGTGGATGTGTAAGTTTACTTTATACTGCTCATTTGTGCAAGGGCAAATTTGAATAAGTTTTTTAGGCCGAATTCTCCGAGATATGTAACCTAAGTAGGTTGAGGGCCGAATAACATGACCGGGATCGCACTGTACGACGATCACCCCGAAATTGGAACTTGTGTGCCATCGCTGCTTTTTGGGAGGCGACGGCAATCCACACTGTGCCCACTGGTTTTTCACTGGTTCCTCCATCCGGGCCAGCAATACCAGTTATCGCGCAAGCATATTGAGCATTGGAACGGATTAAGCAGCCCTTAACCATAGCCAAAGCGCATGCCTCAGACACTGCGCCATGGATATTCAGTATCTCCGGATCGACGCCCAGCATTTCGCTTTTGGCGGCATTGGAATAGGTCAGGAAGCCCTTTTGGAATATTGCTGAACTTCCGGGAAGGTCCGTCAGCAAGGCCGCTAATCCGCCACCTGTACAGGATTCCGCTACCGCGATCTGGGCCCGCTCTGCGAGGAGCTGCTTTTGGACGGCCTCCACAAGATCCGCACCATGCGCATCCACAACGGCCTCCTTAGGTATAGCAGCAACCAGAGTCTTCCAAATGCCATCCAGCTCAACCTGTCTCTGCTCCCGCTCCTCGGTTGCAATCAAACAGCTTAGCGAAAGCTTAACCCCCTTTTCATTGGGGAGGCTCGAAAACTGAAAAGGAGGATGGATAGCCACTGAGCCAAAGGCTTGCCTTTGACTGCCTTCCGACCAGCCGAACACCCAGAGTGACCGTTCCAGCAACTGCTGCCTAGACGGGATAGCCGGCAACAGGTGCAAAGTGGCCATGGCCTTGAGCTCGGACGGAACTCCTGGAAATGCAAAGAGGGATATCCCGCGATATGTGGTTTTAAACCCACACGCTGTGCCCGTAGGATTGCGCAGCGGTATCGTGGACTCAGGAATAGTCGCTTGGATTCTTTGTCCAGGCGGAATTTCATCCATTGTTTTCCCGAGAAATGCACCCAGCCAATTGAGCGCATCCGCACTCTCAATAACTTTCTTATTTAAAAATGCAGCCACGGCCTCCCGCGTCAAATCATCCCGTGTCGGTCCTAATCCTCCGGTTAACACCAGAACCTCGACGCGAACTTGCTCCGACCTGTACGGAGTACCTTCGACAATCCATTCCAATACACCGGCCAAGTTTTTGGCATGGTCGCCGACTACAATTGCGAACACAATCTCATGACCCAAAGGCGCCAACAAGTGAGAAAGCTCGAACTGATTGGTATTCAGGATTTTTCCAGACAGAAGCTCATCGCCGATATTCACAATGCCGATTCTCATATTTGAAATATACCACCTACATGGGGACAGTAAATGTCACCTTTGGAAATCCCGTACGATCCTGTTGCGGGCACTTCTTGTTACTTTTCCTTACGGTATCCACACATGGCAAAAATCTTCCACTTCCCTCTGTTCGCTTGGATCGCGCTTCTTCTTTGCCCGATAAGTACTTACAGTCAAGGCCATAGTGGAATCCCGGAAATCGACACGCTTCCCCTTTATGATTGGAGCGTCGGGACCCGGCAGCTATCCTATACCAAGGCCTTGACTCTTTCAGCTTTATTGCCTGGCGGCGGTCAAATATATGGCCAGCATCCCGTACGAGGCGGATTTCTTATCGGTTTGGAAACAATGTTGGTAGGTCTGGCCGCGTATTCGAATCTAGTGGACATTCCGGCCTGGCGGGACGAAGCGCGTACGGCTTTGGACTCGGCCGATGTGCTTTTTGGGATGGAAGGCCGTCTACCTGCCGACAGTGCTGCCTCACTGGAAAAGCGGCGCTTGGATAAAGTGGATTTCGCCCGGCAGCGCAGTCAATTGGCATCGCAGCAACAAGATTTGACCCGCTCCCAATTCGCCTGGGCAGCAGGATTGCATGTTTATGGAATGCTCGATGCCGTTGAAATCACCTACTTGAGTAAACATCGGGATAATAAAACCCGGTCCATTTCCTCCGCACTCTATCGGGGCATACTGTTTCCCGGCGGAGGTCAATTGTACAATCGACGCTACGGCAAATTTGGATTGTTGTGGATGACACTTGGCGCCAGTGCCGTTTCAGCCTATTCGCGACAAGAAATGGTTTCACTTTTAAACCATCGACTGAATACTGCGCGCCTTGAAAACGGAGCAGGCCAATCTTTGCAGGTGACGGAATTAGAAAAAGACAGAACCCTATACCGGAAACGTCGCAATCAATATTTCTGGGGTATGTCTTTATTTTACGTATATGCCATTTTGGACGGAATGGTGGATGCGGCGCTATCGGACTTTGATGCCCCTCAGCATTTTGCCCTTAGCCTGACACCTTCAGGCGCAGTCGGCGGTCAATTGTCCTTGCCCTTCTAAAGTCCCTGCCCTTCTGAACGGCTAACCGAAACCTGATTGGCTTGGGTGGCGGTCCAGAAAGGCCTGCCATTGCTGGTTTAGGTAAGCCAAGGCTTGTGATTCCGATTCTGCATTTTCCAAATACTCTTCCAGGCATTCCACCACTGTAGGGGGTTCGATATGTTTGATCCACATGTTCAATCGGAAGTCGAAATAAATATTGCGATGATCAAAAGGAAAATCTGCAGGAACCCGTTCCGCCAATTGTATCATCTGCTCGGCCGAAAGCCCTAATTCAGCTAAGGGAAGCAAAAAAAATGGAAGATTGCTTTTTTGATCCGTCACCCTATTCGCGGTCGTGACGGATCCTGACATTTTGGACAAGGCGGATTCCAGCGCCTGGACCTGAGTAGG
>JAYSRH010000097.1:0-1977 GCA_043721115.1 Fibrobacteria bacterium
CATCAGAAGGCATTTCCCGAATTTCGTGCTTCATTGATTGGCACCGGTACTCAAGCAAAAACCCGCTCAGCCATGGACGGGCACGCAGCAGATATGGCAGTAAAACTAGGCCGCTACGGAAAGGATTGGCAGGGCAAGCTATGGATTAAAACCGGAACGCTGGAAGGGGTCCGTTCCTTGGCGGGATATCTTCAAGCTCGATCTGGACGAGTGTTGGCTTTTACCCTAGTCGTAAATAATTTTGAAGGGAATGGGAATGAGATGCAAAAAATCTTTGGCTCCCAGTTACGGAATTGGGCAGACAAGTACTGAATCCGTTGGCATAGGTTGGTATTTATGGATATGCTGTAATTGATGTTGCCCTTACTGGTTTCCACTCCGCACTGTTCAGGGCACATTCCCTTTTGGATGCTTGCGCGCATGCTCAAAACTGGAGAAGAAGAAACCGCCTTGCGTCGCCGACTTTTGCGCGAAGGCGATCCTTTCACGGATGCACTTTTTCACATTCCCGACGCGGAAATAACCTTAAATGCAGCGGCATCCAGATTTGTTGCCGACCTCAATCGGGAGCGTACCGACGTCAGTGAAAATGGCGTCATAAAATTGACCGATTTTGAACACCGTCCATTTTTTGCCACCGGATACACCGTTTCCCCGGAAGAGCGGGAAATGCGCCTGTCCATGTATTATGACCCATATCATCTAGCCCTACAGAAACATCTGGTCGGTGGGAAAATTCGATTTTTCATAGATGGCCATTCTATGACAACACAAGGCCCCGCTATGGGCCCGGACCAAGGTGAAGAGCGTCCAGCTATATGCATTGCTAATTTAGGCGACGAGGAAGGCGAACCTAGCACGCGTCCGGTTTCCTGCCCCCCAGATCTAGCCCGTAGATTTAGGGACCAGCTGCAGGGACTGCTAAAAAATTTGCTGGCAGAATCCGGCCTTTCCCTAGGCGTCCGACTCAACCATCCTTTTAGTGGCGGGTGGATCCTGGAAAAATATTCCGCCCCGCCTTTTTCCGTGCCTGGAGTGATGATAGAAATCAACCGGGCACTTTATCTGGATGAAAAAAAGCTGGTGCCCTTGGCCGGCCGTGTGGAATCAATCACCAAAGCCATGCGAAAATTGGCCATCACAGCATTGGAATACACTTGATGCATTCACACCTTGACCATGGTCATGATCATCATCAACATCACCCTGATCATGAGCATAATCATGCCCACACCGGCATCGGCCTTGCCCCTGTACCCCACGCCTCGTATGGGAAATTGCTGGTTAGCTTTTGGATCATCGCCATATTCATGGTGGTGGAAATCCTGTGCGGTTGGCTGTTCCATTCCCTTTCACTTATGTCCGATGGCTTTCATATGTTTTCCGATGCATTATCATTAGGCCTGTCCGCCTTAGCCGTTTCGATCGGCACCCGGAAAGCCACCGAAGAAAAAACCTTTGGCTTTAAACGGTTTGAAATTTTGGCGGCCTTTGGCAACGGATTGACTTTGGTTTTGCTTTCCGTCTTTATTGCCGGTATGGCGATTGGAAGACTTGCCCATCCGGTAGACGTAGAAGCCCGGTCCATGCTCGCAGTGGCTGTTTTAGGGTTATTAGTCAACGCTGCTGTGGCCATATGGATGCACCGGGGCGAATCCGAAAAAACCGTCAATGAAGAGAGTGCTTTTGTACACGTACTGGGAGATTTAGGTGCCTCTCTGACTGCCGTCATCGCCGCCATCCTCATTTTGAGCAAGGGCTGGATTTGGGCCGACCCCATTCTGAGCTTGGCCATTGCAATTGCCATCGCCATTGCCGGTATTCGAGTGATGCGCCGAGCCGGCCATATCCTGGTCGAAGGGACACCGGAAGGAGTGGATATCGAAGCCATTCGAAAGGTGATGCGGGCCAGCCCGCATGTACAAAACGTGCATGACCTGCATATGTGGACCATGAACGGTAGGGATCTGTACCTAA
>JAYSRH010000098.1:0-4898 GCA_043721115.1 Fibrobacteria bacterium
GAAGGCGATGAATTCCCGCAGCGGGTTCAACATAAAGGGTTCTCCATAATTCATTAAAGACTAAGAAGCAGTTGCTTGGCTTTCTTTTGACCGTCCACATTATTTTTTGGAATTAGGGACAGGTACTTGATTAATGCGGCTTTGGTTGCTTCAAGGATTGTTTCGGATCCACCGATGCCTCTACGGATTTGCAAATCGGCAAATAGCCAATAGTATTGGGCTTGATTCTCAGTGGTCATTTTAGGAAGCCAGGATTCGATTCGGGCAAGCTCCCCTTCGGCAAGGTTGTACATGGACTGGTCGAGCAAGACTTCAGCTTTTAGTAAAGCGATGGTTGGGTGAAAAGAAATATCCAGTGCCTTGGTCACCAATAGGAGCGCTTTGCCGGCATCATGGTTTTCATTAAAACGTGTCTGCGCTAAATTGAAATAGGCTCTTTGCTGCTCATCCTTTGACAGCTCACGTATTTTTTGTTCCTCTGCATCGGTATCTCCTGGCGACCTTTTTCCGCCTTGAGAAATTGCAGCCGGTGATTTGGGCCAGGCCAGGTAAGCTGTATAGGTCACGGCAGCCAATGCAATGGCACCGATGAACAATGGGAATCGGTTCTTCCAATTGGGCTTTTCGTGCAGTAAGGCGCGGAATTCCGCCGTGGTAAATTGTCCTCTTGCGAAAAAATCATAAATGACTGTGGCGGGTGGAACTTCGCCATGATACAGCTTATAAATAGGGCGGATGGCGGCTAGCATTTGCGAAGCATCCTGAAATCGTTGGGCGGGATCCTGTGCCATGGCTTTTCGAATGATCGTAAGCAGCTCCGCGTCGCTGCCGACCCACTCCAGTTCCAAGTCCACAATATTCCACTTTAAAATGTTTTCCAGCGCTTGGGTTTTGTTATTGCCTTTAAAGGGTCGGAATCCTTTGTGCAATTCAAAAAACATCACGCCTAGGGCAAAGACATCGATAGACCGCGTGCTTGGTTCTCCGCGTAGGCGCTCGGGTGCCATATATGCAACGCTGCCACTAATGTGCTGGGTCATGGTCATTAAATCCGCGCCCACTTTGGCAACGCCAAAATCACAGATCACCGGTTGCCCATTTTTCCGGATCATAATGTTTTCTGGTTTCAAATCCCGATGGATGACACCATCGAATTCCGTATTTCCAAAAGTAAGGCGAGCTCGATGGGCATGTTCAAGGCCTTCAAGTATGCCGTAGATGATGGCTAAGGAAACCGATAGGGGAATAGACTGTTGCTTTTCCAAGGTTTGTCGCAGGCTCATGCCCTCGATGTATTCCATTTCAATCTGTAACTTGGAAGTGGATTGGGTCACATCAAAAACCTGGACGATGGCGGGATGTTTAAGATGAGCGGAAACTTGGGCTTCCAGCATGAATTTGGCGCGCCGCTTGGCATCCATCATCATGTCATTGTGCAAAATTTTGAGTACCCGTAATTCTCCTAAGGCCAAATGTCGGGCGAGATAAACGGTGGCGGAGGCGCCTTGACCAAGAATCTTAACGATATCATAGCGTGTGTCCGGGGCATCGGAAAGCTGACTGAGCATTTATCCGTCGCCTTCAGCTACAGCCTCGATCATGGTGAAGAACTCCTGCAGCCCTTGCCCCATCTGCATACGGCGGGGACCTTTGGGTATAAAGCCTTTAAGACCGTTGATAATGAACAGGGGAAGCTCCACTCTACCGAAAGCGTGTAGCTCATCAAGAATAAATTCCAATTCGGTTTTGAAAAAGTAAACGGGCGAACCTTCATGGTCCTCTTCATCCAAAAGCACTTGCAGCCAGGAAGCGACTTCAATCCGTTCTGTTCCATCAAACTGTATTTCAATAACCTCTTCCACATTATTGAGATCATGGCTGCTGTAGGCAATATCCGCAAGCAGGCCTTGGGCCCGTTTTATTTCGGAAGGTAAAACCATCAATTGAAATTTTACCGAAACGGCATCTTCCTGGCGCCATTGGCAAAGTATCCCGTGATGGCGCAAATATTTTTCCAGCCGCTCCAGGGAAGGACGCTCCACGCTGGAGGCAATGGGTACGAGCTCATCCATGATTGGCAGGGAAAGGTAGTTTTTTTAGAGGTTTTTAGCGTAGCCGGATGAAAAGTGCGCCATACTACCAGCTTGGTGGCCAAGAAAACTTCTTGCGCTTATGCGTGACTGGCATTGCCGTGACACCTGCGGCTGCAGAATCTGTTGCAGTTGTGGAGGCAACTGAATCTGGGGTAGAAACCGCTCCTGAAGCGGCATTTCCATCACCGATACTATTGGGTTTCACTTCAAGTGAATCCGTCCACATGACATAGGGCTCTTGTACAGACCAGGGGTTTAGGCTTCCTGGATTCCAAATGCCGTCCCCGTTCGCATCGCGAAAATAATCCAATGCATACCAACCCTCAGGCAGGCTATCCCAGACGAATTCTTGGACGGATGGGACCAATCGACTGAATTCCGCTGGTGAAGACAAGCTGCGCAGCACCATTCGGGAGCCGAAAGCAGAAGGTTCAGTGGTAAATTTTAGTGAGCCTAGCTTGGTGGCGTCCATCAGTGTGTAAGCGGCAAAGGGCACTGGAGGAGAGGCTTTCCCAGTGTCTGCGCGATAATTCCCCGTATCTGCGCGATAGGGTAGGGGTAGGAGGCTGAATTGGAGTCTTTGTCCGGCGAGTTTGATCGAGGGCATTTGCATCGCAAACTCATGGTGATTGGCGCGCAGCAAAGTGTAAGAAATCAGACTTGAATCCGCCTTGACCACAAGACGGCTTTTCAAATTGGCCATGACCGAGTCCGTGAGCAGTCTGGGAAAGTAAATCGCCAAGCCGCGACCTGGAAGCAGCTTGTCCATACCGATTTTTTCGGGCTCCCCATTCACCTTGCGGGGCCCTAGAAAAATCATGGTCGGATAGGCCGTGTCCGCAGTGCCAGTAACGCGAAATGGGGCTCGGGAGCGCGCACTATCCAAGGGGTGGCCATAAGGATCGGTAAGTCCAATACAAGAGACGACATATTGACTGTCCGCTAACAGTGGAGCTGTGTGCAACTCCACCTCGCCGGTTACAGGATGGACACACACCTCAAGTACGGGAATACGGGCCCCGTTTGTAATGGAATCTTTCGATCCGGCTTTATGCACCGCATAACTTTCCCGAAGCTGACAAAGTAAGGGATGGGGGGCTCGACTGAACTTGAGCCGCACAGTGCCGTCGATGGGTTTGCCCTCACCGCTTTCCTTGACCCATTTGGCTTCCATCAGTTTTACCGGCACGGTGTCATAGGCGAACAGAGCCAGAGTTTTGCTATCCTCGGAGGCGGAAACTTCCACTGTAGGCCCAATTGCCAAGGCTTCAGCTCCAACATCCGGATTCAAATTGGCATTGATGTCTTGGAAACCAAGCAAGGCATAGCGTCCGGGTCGAACCGAGCGGAATTGAAAGTGGCCCACGGAATCCGACGGTGTCAAATAGGCAGGCCGTTCTTTGGCCGGATCGGGCAAAGCTGTGGGTATAACAGCGCTGTCTCCTTTGCGGTTCAAGTGCTGAAAGCGTAAGCGCAAATCCGCACCTCGGGGATACAGGGCGACGAAACTTCCGGCGGTAGGTCTATTCTGAAAGGGCACAACGCGGCCGGAGAGTTTTCCGGAATCCAGTTTGCCGCCGGTTGTAAAGACAAGTTCAAAGGGGCTCTCCAAAGGTAGGCCGTGCAAATCTTTAACGTTGCCAAGCACACCAAGCATATAGGTTGTTCCCGTATCCAGATGTGCTTTACTGGATAGGGTTAGCAGGTTGCCGGATAGGTTGGTTTTCAGTTTGCTCGACAATGGCGGATTGAGATAGACCTTGCCGTGTTCCACATCTGGATCCACCCATTCCGAAAATGCAATGCGGGCATTGAGTTCTGGAGAAATGTGCAGCGCATCCGGGGCCGGGTCCACGGCGGACACAAAAGGTTTTTTGGTATCGGGCGGTCCGCCGGGCGGAGCTTCCATATGGGCACAACCCGCCAGCCACGCGGCTGCGAGCCATAGCATTAGGCCCGAAGGGACTACCCAAGCCTTATTCGATGAGCTTGCCAATACGGGTCCACCGAACTTTCTGGGGAATGAGCAGCCAGGAGAACGGGTTGGTGAACTTGAAGCTTTCGTCCGCATTTTCAAAGGAGAAATAAATGATAAATGCCTTGGCTTTGACGAAGTCTTTGGAAAGCAAACCCCAATATCGGCTGTCCGATGAGTTGTCCCGATTGTCGCCCATCATGAAATAGCATTTCTTTTTGACGGTATACGTATGCACGTTTTTGCCGTCTATGTTCAAGGACGGTTTGATCCAGTAATGACGGCCGGCTTGATTGCCTTGTCCAATCACATTAAGGTTGATGAAATCCAAATAACTGCCGAAAAAGTATTCGTTGTTCTCAACGCGTCGGCCACCCCGGTGCAAGGCTACGGAAGCGCTGTCGGAAGGGTTGTAAGTTAAAAACGCGGGAAGATCGTTGGTCCTAATGAAACCGGTGCGGGCGGCTTTTTGGATGATGCTGAAGGGAATGTTTTCAGCATGAAGGTACATGGTGCTTCCCTCATATGCTCGCTGCCAGCGCAGGTTCAGTAGAGCGTAGACGGCGCCGTGCGATCCGTTCTCGGGATCACCATTGAGGTAGGGCAAGGTGTATTCATTGTCGACGGTGGAGTCCTTCATCAAGTCCAGTTGCAATTCCACCTTGCTGTCGGGATTTTCCTGGTACGCCAAGGAACGGATCCATACGGCATCCTTAAGGGAAAGCGTATCGAAATCCAAGGTTTCGCCAGGGGCCGGTAATCGATACACCAGCGAATCGCGCTGGGGATCATAACCGCGTGGATCTTTGTGCTGGCCTCGCGGCGGCAAG
>JAYSRH010000099.1:0-13779 GCA_043721115.1 Fibrobacteria bacterium
GAAAGCAAGATGTGGAGCAACGGATAATCCCGTATGATCTGGATCCGCCGTTGTACCTGGTTGATCATCCTTGGAATAAATGAAAGTGGAATTGGAGCCCAAGCAGACGGAATAACCTGTGCCAGCCTTTAGTAGGTAGCCATGGGAAAACATAACCATTATTTCGGTTTGTTTATCCGTGGCGGAAGCGGCTGGTGCTGGAGGAGCATTTTTAACTGAAATCAAGTTAAGGGACGCTTCTACATTTAAAGAGTGCGTTCCTTCCGTGGTAGCATCTTTTTTCCATCCAGCCATTATGTGAGTAGTGACGGGAGTATTTTCTGTAATTGCTTCGGGAGGTCCAACCAAGGTGTTCTTGGTGTAATTTCCAGGAGCTGTCAAAAAGGAAAGTTCCCCGTAAACATCACTACTTCCGAGGTTGAAGTCCCCGAAGAGTCCAAAACCGTCACCGTTTACAACGGTTTTAGTTTCGCCCAGAGCGGTTTTGGTGGTGGTCTTGTTAAAATTGATTAACAATCCGCCAGCCCACCGGGATGTTGCAATACCAGAGCGCCAAGTGCCATTGCCTGGACCCACTGCAGTGGTAACTGCCCCGAACCAGTCAAAACCAATAGCTTGAAAGGAATAGGCACCGTTGACCAAGGCCGGTCCACCCCAGGCTGCAAAATATTGCTTGCCATTGATGAGTGTTCCACGCTTGGTGTAGTCTTCAACAGTATTGTCCATGGCACCGTTGATGGCTCCAGGATATTCACCGGTTCTGGGGGCCACGGGCCCACCGCTAGCCGGTGTCGAGTACGTACTGGTTGTGGTGGTAGTCGTGGCAGGGGTGAATTCTGCCTGAGCCGATGCCCAAGAGACCATTCCTGCTAAAAACAAACTGGTAGATATGACCTTGGTTTCAATTCTCATTATCCGTTCTCCTTTGAATACATGCGCGTTCTCAAAAAATGGGAGGTTAGTCCCATATTGCTCAAAAATGTAACAACTCGGTTCTCGCAAACAGAATGAATCACTGGTACCGTTTGCCCCGATCTTTTTCGGAAGGCTGGATCTTGGCAGCAATCAACATGTTACCAATTTTAATCTAGCGGTTTCACATTGAAAAAAATGTAAGAACTGTAAAAAGAGGAAATGAATACACGCCAACTGTAGAGGCGTGTATTCATTAAAAGAAAATTTAAAATAGGATTTTGAAATTTGCACCATTGACGATGCTGATGGAGCTGCCAACGGTTTGGAACATAAAGGCGGGCATCAATGGAACATCGATTCCCACGCGTGTGGACAAAACAATATGGTCGAGCAAGGTTACTTCCGGCTGTAATCCGACAAATGCTGACAGCTTGATGTTGTCATTGGCTTGCGGCAATTTTGCGAATATGCCTCCAGCGGTGAAATAGGTGTCTACAGGTCCGAAATCATGCAAATGCCCAAGGTAGAAGGCCGATGCGGAAATCTGAAACTTGGCATCACTGGCAACGCCTTTGGTGTTGTCAAACTTTATGCCAGCACCTACATCGAGAAAATTAGCGCCTAACGAAAGACGTCCAGTGATTTCCTTGAGATCGGCATCATAGCCAAGGCCGGTAAGTTGCGCCCTGGTCCCCAATGCCAGTCCAAGCGTCATTAGGGCTATTTTCGAAAAGTTATTCATGTTTACGATTCTCCTTTGAGGGTGATTGTGAATGGAATTAAAGATCAGGTGCGGAATAGGTTTCCGCGGTTGAATTTGGTGCGGAGTAGGATGACCCTGTCACCGTGGGCGCGCTATAAGGCACTGCAGTGATTGCTGGCGCACCATACTGGACTCCCTGGGTGGGCGGTCCGTATTTTCCAAGAGTAAAATTGAAATCGGCAAATATCGAACCCGTTCCATTGCAAAAACAATCTTCCACAATGGATAAGAAGTTCGTCGCGAAAGCTGTGGAATCCGTAAAAAGATCCGCTTTTTGGGAGAAGCACGTGACAACTTGTTGCAGCCTTGGTGGAATCACTCCAGTCGCCATGGATTGCTGATTCGTTGCAATCTCCTGGAACAGATCGATGAATCCTTGACACAATCCGGCATTTTTCAGTTCGGCAAGAGCTCTGACATCAAAGGGCATTTCATCTTGAGTAACCCTACTCTGCCCAAGTGGCACGTAGCCAGCCTGTACTGCAGCAATTTTGGTCAAGGCATTGACCGTTTGCGAGATTTTTGGATCTGGCATCGAAGCAGTATCCGGCTGGGTTGAGCTATTGCAATTCCAAAGCATGGTGGCGAGAAAACCGATAGAGAGTGTCCGAATAAGTTGCATGTTTCACTTCCTGGTTGAAATAAAATCTAGGCGCAAAAAATAACACATTTTTACACTTGTGTGCAGGATAGAGCAGCCCAATCGCCCTTTTTAGAGGATTGGGGCCGCCCGTTTAACAGTTTAATTTTGCCTATTTAGGCAAAGTGACATAGACACTGGCACCAATACCCCATGAAGCCGTTGCGTTTGTTCCCGAAATGGTAATAGGCGCATTGACTTCATAAGCGAGCCAGGGAAGTAGGGCCACATTGGCACCCGGCATCAGCATAAAAAGGTTTCCATCTGAATTAGCAAGCGACGTCCCATCGTAGGCCATTTCACCCGTCATGGAATACATGATGCCTAAATACGTCCCTATGAATTCTGTCCACATAGCCTCCGGTTTGGCATAAATGGAGAGGATATTTCCCAATTTATATTTGTCCTTGTTTTCCATGTTTATTTGGTAGCCCAACTGGCCGGTCAAGCGGAAATCTCCAAAGCGATTTCCGTATACGGCACCTAAACCTATTCCCATAGCAGGTTCAAAGGGCTGATCCAGATTGCCGGTGGCGAAAGGCATCACCATATCCAAATATCCGCCTAATCCAAGCGGAGCATGCGTATACTTGACCCCAAGCTGGGGCTGGGTGAATCCACCCGGTTCGCCAGCATCCTTATTTCCCATAGTGCCGACCGAGGCCAGTTCCACATCTAAACCTGGCATAATGCCGTATTTCAGTTGCAAGGGCAGTAAGCTGATCATGGGGCTTTGGCTACTCGCATTGTCCACCTTTTTACCATCAGAATTATAACGCCCAGTTGGACTGGTGTACCAATAGCCTACATCCACTTCCAGCTTGCCTTTTTCGATTGAGCCGTATTCATCCATGCCATAGCTGAATCCCATTAGGCCCAAACCCATTATTGCTAAAATCTTTTTCATGAAAACTCCTGTATGTGTGTCCAAACAAATTGACAATTAATGCCAAACTGTAATTCTTTTTTTTCAGAAACTCCCGTTTAATTTTTGCTGATTTCTTAGACTTTTCCGAGGGCGTTCGCTAACCAAATGATTCTAAAAGATATACAGCGATCTTGAATTCGCCCGACCAAGAAATAATTCTGCTAGATTAGTGTCATGCTTCAGCGACCACCCCATTTAGGCTTTGGCCTTGGCTTACGCATTCCTCATTATGCCCATATTCTCGAAAACCGACCTGCGGTGGATTTCTTTGAAATCATTTCTGAAAATTTTATGGCTGCGGGAGGCATTCCGCTATACAACTTGGAACGTTTTTTGGAATCCTATCCAATTGTTTTACACGGCGTGTGCATGTCCTTGGGTACGCCTGGCCCTTTGAACATGGACTATATGCGTAAGCTTAAATCTTTGGCCCGCAAAACCAAGACACCCTGGTTCAGTGATCACCTTTGTTGGACACAAGTGGGCGCGCACCATTTCCACGATTTGCTCCCAATGCCATATACACAGGAAGCCGTCCGTCATGTTGCGGACAAAGCCCGCATCGCGCAAGACTTTATGGAAATCCCTTTCGGAATCGAAAACCTTTCAGCACTGGTTGAATTCTCAGCATCGGAAATGCCCGAATGGGAATTCTATCGCGAAGTGGTCGATAGGTCCGGAAGCTGGATGATGCTGGACGTCAACAATATCTATGTCTCCTCGCGAAACCATCACTTTGATCCGCTGGAATACATTCGGGGATTGGACTTGAACCGTGTCTGCCAAATCCATTTGGCCGGGCATACCGACAAGGGCACGCATGTACTCGATACCCATGATCACCCCGTACGCGAGGAAGTTTGGGAATTGTACCGCATGGTGTACCAGGCTTGCGGCGGAGCTTCAACCTTAGTGGAATGGGATGACAACTTCCTGTCCTTTGAAACCACGCATGGCGAGGTGCTGCGAGCGAAACAAATGGTTTCAAAATAAAAGAACCCGCTCGGTAAAGAGCGGGTTCCGTGATAAAGAGCAAATTAACAGGCAAAGATTACATCATCTTGCATCCGCCCAAGCCTTTGCATTCGTTTTTGCCTTTACAGGAATGAGCCTTTCCAGCCATGTCCATGGCCATCGAGGCTTTTTTGGCAGCTGCTTCAATGTCTTTATCGGACATGGCGCAACCACCCTGGCCTTTGCAAGAGTTCTGGCCTTTGCAAGAATGCTTATCAGGAGCTGCAGCCGCATGAGTGGCTGCCGGAGCCACTGGGGCCACAGCAGATCCAGTGGGAGCAGTAGTCGCAGTTGCGGAGGAATCCGTTACCGCCTTTTTGTGCGCTTTCTTGTGCGCCTTTACGGTTTTGGCCGTATCAGCATCCCCGGCGGCTTTGCCAGGACCAGCGTGTTCAGAACCGGCAGCAGTACTGACTGCGGCCTTCGCCTCATTACCGGAAACATTGGACACGGAAAGCATGCCGGCAGCAATGCCAGCAAATGCCAACTGCGCCAGTAATGTGGGTTTATTCATTTTGCGGTTCCAGCTGGCGCGGTATGTTTTTCTGCGGGCGCGGCAGGCGCAACTGGAGTTGCTGCATGGTCAGTTGCTGCGGCGGGAGCGGTGGAAGTCGCGGCGGCGGTAGAATCAACAGCAGCTTTCTTCTTTGCATGCTTGGCTTTCTTAGCAGGCTTGGCGGTATCAGCGGGAGCAACTGTGGCAGGGGCCGCAGGTGCCGTACCTGCATCAGCAGCAACAGCAGGAGCAGTGGTGGTGGCAGCAGCCGCGGGTGCTTTAGCAGGATGGGCTTCGGTTGCCATGATTTGTGACAGGCCTAAAACGCCTACGATACCTACAGAAATTGCCAAGGTGGTGATGGATTGCTTTTTCATTGTCTACCTTCCTTAATGATTCCAGCTAGTTTGACTACCTGGGTTTTGGTGTTTTGTCGGTGGCTAATGTAATAACTTGCTGCCATTTGTCAGGTTCTTTTCAAGAGGTAAAACGGAACCCCACCTTACACAGGATCATAATCGAGATTCGGCGCTAACCATCGTTCTACAGCCGCTAAATCCATTCCCTTGCGCGTAGCATAGTCCTTGATTTGATCTTTACTGATTTTCCCAAGGCCAAAATAGCGTGAGAGCGGGTGGGCAAAATACCATCCACTCACAGCTGCTGCCGGCCACATGGCGAAGCTCTCCGTGAGACTCAATCCAATGCGCTTTTCCACTTCCAGAAGACGGAAAAGCGTGGCTTTTTCCGTGTGGTCGGGACAAGCCGGATACCCTGGGGCGGGCCGAATGCCTTGGTATTTCTCGCGCACTAAATCCTCGACTTTCAAATTCTCCTTTTTGGTATAGCCCCAATACTCCTCGCGGACTTTTTGATGGAGCAGCTCTGCAAAGGCTTCGGCAAGTCTATCAGCCAATGCCTTGGCCATAATGCTGTTGTAGTCATCGTGGTCTTTTTCGAATTCCGCAACAATTTTATCCAGCCCCACCCCGGCCGTCACAGCGAAAGCGCCCATGAAGTCAGTAAGCCCTGACTCGCGTGGCGCAAGAAAATCGGCTAAAGCGAGATTGGGTTCACTGCCGGCCTTATCGCTTTGCTGCCTCAGTGAATGCACGGTGGCTTTGACTGTCGAGCAGGATTCATCGGCATAGATTTCAATGTCATCGCCACGGCTCTTGGCGGGGAAAATCCCAAACACGGCCTGCGCAGTCAAACTTTTGTCCGCTACGATTTTTTTCAACAAGGCTTGCGCATCGGCAAACAACTTGGTCGCTTCCCCACCGACCGTTGCATCCTGAAGGATTTTCGGATACTGCCCCACCAATTCCCACGTCTGAAAAAAAGGTGTCCAGTCGATAAAAGGAACGATGTCTTCCAATGGATACGCTGTGAAATCCCGAACACCTAGAAAGGCGGGCTTCTTGATTTCCCCCCGTGCCTGTGCCCCTCCCCAATCGATATTGAATTTTCGTTTACGGGCTTCGGCGATGGAAATCGACTTGCGATCACTCATCTTCTGCTTATGCTCTTGACGCACATTCTCGTAGCGCTCCCGAACCTTTACCATGAAGGCTTCTTGTGTGGCAGGATTCAGCAAGCTTCCAGTAGTGGGCACACTGCGGGATGCGTCCAACACATGCACAACCGGGTGCGAATAAACAGGTGCGATTTTAACCGCGGTATGCGCTACGGAAGTGGTAGCCCCGCCGATGAGCAAGGGAATTTTGAGGCCAAGGCGTTCCATTTCACGCGCTACATGCACCATCTCATCCAGAGAAGGTGTGATAAGTCCGGACAGGCCAATAGCGTCCACTTTTTCTGCGATGGCGGTTTCCAAGATTTTATTGGCCGGAACCATCACGCCCATATCGATAATAGTGTAATTGTTGCAGGCCAAAACCACGCCCACAATATTCTTGCCGATATCATGCACATCGCCCTTGACTGTGGCCATCAGGATTTTTCCGGCTGCGCGGCTGGTGGAGGGGTTCTTAAGTTTTTCCGCTTCGATATAGGGTAACAGGACTGCTACCGCTTTTTTCATCACGCGCGCGCTTTTAACTACCTGCGGCAGGAACATCTGGCCGGAACCGAACAAATCGCCCACCACGCTCATGCCCGCCATAAGCGGGCCTTCGATGACTTCCAAGGGTTTGGCGTACTTAAGGCGCGCTTCTTCCACGTCCTTGTCGATGAATTCTACAATGCCCTTGACCAGGGAATGACTGAGCCTTTCTTCTACCGTTCCCTTGCGCCACGCTTCATCTTCCACTTTGCCCTTTTCGGTTTTCTTAACCGTATCGGCAAAGTTAACCAGGCGTTCTGTAGCATCGCTGCGACGGTTGAGCAGCACATCCTCAACCAATTCCAAAAGATCCTTGGGAATTTCATCGTACACCTGCAGCATTCCCGCATTGACAATGCCCATATCCAGTCCCGCCTTGATGGCATGATACAGAAATGCCGAGTGCATGGCCTCGCGCACGGGATTGTTGCCACGGAAGGAAAAGGAAATGTTGGACACGCCGCCGCTGACATGGGCTCCAGGTAGATTGGCCTTGATCCAGCGCGTCGCTTCGATAAAGTCCACAGCATAATTGTTGTGTTCGTCCATGCCCGTGGCCACGGTCAGGATGTTGGGATCGAAAATGATGTCCTGCGGGGGAAATCCCACTTCGTCCACGAGGATGCGATAACTGCGACTGCAAATTTCCTTGCGCCTCTCTACCGAGTCTGCCTGGCCTTTTTCGTCAAAGGCCATGACCACGGCGGCGGCCCCATAACGGCGGATAAGCCCGGCCCGTTCCCGAAACTCCTTTTCGCCTTCCTTAAGACTGATGGAGTTTACAATGCCCTTGCCCTGCACGCATTGCAGCCCTTTTTCAATCACGCTCCACTTGGACGAATCGATCATGACGGGTTTGGCCGAAATGTCCGGTTCACCGGCTACGAGATTCAGAAAACGCGTCATGGCCGCTTCGGAATCGAGCATTCCCTCGTCCATATTGACATCGAATATTTGCGCTCCGCCGTCGATTTGCTGTTTGGCGATGGCAACACCGGCATCATAATCTCCGGAAAGGATGGCCTTGGAGAATTTTGGAGAACCAGTAATATTGGTGCGCTCGCCTACATTGACGAAGTTGGTCTCGGGCCGAATAATCAGGGGCTCCAACCCGCTGAGCATAGTGTTCTTGGAGGTTTCCGGTATGGGCCGGGGCGGAAACTTGGCCACCAAAGCATTGATTTTGGAAATGTGCTCGGGCGTAGTGCCGCAGCAGCCGCCGACAATATTGAGAAAGCCGCTAGCCGCAAACTCTTCCACCAAGCGGGACATTTCATCCGCGGTTTGGTCGTACTGGCCAAAGGCATTGGGAAGGCCCGCATTCGGATGGCAGCTCAGATAGCAACCGGCGATCCGTGACAGCTCCTGCACATACGGGCGCATGTCTTCCGCACCCAAAGAGCAATTGATGCCCACGCTGAATACAGGCACATGCGAGATGGAAATCCAAAAAGCCTCCACCGTCTGGCCGGAAAGCGTGCGCCCGCTTTTATCCACAATGGTCATGGAAATCATAACCGGCAGCCGCATATCCTTTTCCGTAAAATATTTTTCCAAAGCAAAAAGGGCGGCTTTGCAATTCAAAGTATCGGTGATGGTTTCAATCAGCAGCAAATCGCTGCCTCCATCAACAAGGCCACGCACTTGTTCGGTATAGGCATCCACCAATTGCTGAAACGTTACCGACCGGAAGCCGGGATCGTTGACATCCGGAGACATCGACAAGGTACGCGTAGTAGGACCGATGGATCCGGCCACAAAGCGAGGCTTGTCCGGTGTGCGTAAAGTAAAATCCTGCGCGGCCTTTTTAGCCAAGCGGGCGGCGGCCACGTTCAGTTCATAGACCAAGCCTTCCATATGGTAGTCGGCCATGGATATGGCGTTGGAATTGAAAGTATTGGTTTCCAGGATGTCGGCACCGGCTTCTAAATAAGCGCGGTGGATGCCATCGATGACATCGGGCCGGGTGATGGCCAGCAAATCGTTGTTGCCTTTTACGTCGCAGGTATGGGATTTGAAACGCTCTCCACGGAAGTCGCTCTCCCCTAGTGTGTGTCGCTGGATCATGGTGCCCATGGCGCCGTCCAGGATGAGTATGCGTTTTTGTGCCGCACGTAAAACAGGATGCTGGGCTGGATCGAGAGGGTATTTAGAAAACATGTCTACTTTCCTTGTGCTTAATTCGAATTCCGTGGTGGGAATGGGTCGATCAGGGTTTTTCGGCTTGCATCAGCAAACCTTCGATTTCAGGGTAGTCCTTGGTGGACCCGGTGATTTCCGCATGGAGTTTTTCAAATCCGCTTTCCTTGAGCCAGCTTTCCAAATCGCTTAAGGAAAATCCTAGCCAGAAGTCGCCGAATTTGGTCCGCATCCATTCTTCGCCATGGGCAAGCAAATCAAGGATGAGAATTCGACCTCCCGGAACCAACAGCCGGAAAGACTCGGCGATGGCTTCCTTTGGCTTAGCAGCATGGTGCAGGGATTGGGACACGATAACCAAGTCGAAGCTCGCAGAAGGCAAGCCGGTTTCTTCCATTTGCATATGTAAGAAAACAGGATTTGCCAGAGCCGGTTTGCCGGTTCCCGCATTGCCCAGCTCCCGTGCCAGTCGGATTTGTTCATCGCTCGTATCCACACCAGTGACTTTATTTCCGGATTGCGCCAGCATGATGGACAAGCGCCCATTGCCGCAGCCGAGATCCAGAATGCGCTTGCCTCCGATAAGGCGAATGAGTCCGTGTGAGAGAGCGCGCCACGATTGCCCCGGCGAAGGCATGTTTTGCACCGCTTGGGAATTGAAGAACTCACGGGACCGCATGCCGCGCTCTTCGAGAACTTTTTGCAGACTACGGAAATCGCGCGCGTACCACTTAGCCAAGTGCGCGCTTTGCAAAGCATTGGCTACAATGGTTGTCCTGGGATCCTCTTTGACCGCAGTGGGAATGCGGTAGAGAACCTTTTGGCCTTCTTTGCGGCTGGCTACCAAATCTTGTTCTTTAAGTAAACCGAGCTGTGTGGACAAGGTGCTTTGGCCAAGTCCCAGAACCTTTTGAAGCTCCCCCACCGCCAACTCATTTTCTTGCAACAAGGATAAGATCCGGAGCCGGGTTTCATCGCTTAAAAGCTTAAAAATGCCAGTCAGAACATCGATTTGCAGGACATTGGGCATGGTGGACTAAAGTATATCAATATATCGTGAAATAAAGATATATTTTCCACTCAGGCAGTGGCGGCAGCCTCAATTTGAAGCGTGGGTGACAAAGACCCCGATGAAAAACAGCAGAAATCCCAGAAAATAAGCGCCATTAAGCACCGCACCCAACGCTGCTGCAATTTTGTGCTTCCCGTAGAGAATTTGTTTTAGACTCCAGCCTAATCCAAATAGGGAGAAAAAATTGAGGCTTAACAGAATGGCTATCAGCACTCCTGCCTGCACTTTCCGGTCCGGTTTAAAATCCGGAAAACCAATGGCTAGTAGCCAGCACAGGATTAAAAATTGCACCATCGCTAAGACGGGCGGTATGCATACAGTACAGAAGGGGCTTTCCAAAAAAGCCAGGGGCCTGATTCGCAATCCAGCTCCTATGGATCCCAAGGCGCGACGATGTCCATTTCCCTGCCGAGTTGGTCGGTAAAGAATTCACCGTCACGAAAAACCACATGACCATTAACCATAGTCATAATCGGCCAACCCTTGGTTTTCCATCCATGGTACGGACTCCAATTGACCTTGGTCTGGAGCTTGCCGTTTTCGATGGTTTTTTCCTTTTCCATGTCAACGAGCACAAGGTCAGCGGCATATCCAACTTCTATCTTACCTCGGCCCTGAATCCCATATAGCCGCGCTGGGTTTTCACACATCCAGCGCACCACGTCTTCCAAACTGCATAATCCTTGATTGACGCGGTTCAGCATCAACGGTAAGGATGTTTCCACGCCCGGCATGCCGGAGGGAGAACTCGGATACCCCTTATCCTTTTCTTCGCGGGTATGCGGCGCGTGATCGGTGGCAATGCAGTCTATGACTCCGGTCTTGAGAGCGTGCCATAGCGCTTCGCCATGCCGGCGCTCACGAATGGGCGGATTCATCTGCGCATAGGTGCCAAGCGCATCATAACATTCCGGGGCCGTCAAGAGAAAATGCTGGGGACAGACTTCGGCGGTTACCGGCAGCCCCTTTTTTTCCTTGGCCAGGAATTCTGCTTCCTCCTGCGTCGTCATATGCAAAATATGCAGACGGCGCTGATATTTTCGGGACAAGGCTACGGCTGTGCGCGTGGCTTTAATAGCCACTTCCGGACTGCGGATAAGATTGTGGTCGTGCACGCGCGTGGTGTGAGGATATCGGGCCTTGTTTTCCTTGATCAGGATTTCATCTTCCGCATGCACGGCGATAAGCCGACGGCCGGTGGCGAATATCCGTTCCAAGTCCTCAAGTTTGTCGACGAGCAACGAACCAGTGGAGGCCCCCATAAAGATTTTTATGCCGCAGACATTTTTTACCGTCTGGAGATCCGGCAGGTTTTCCGGAGTGCCGCCGATGAAAAAATTGTAATTGACCAAACTTTTGGCCGCTGCGATTTTCTTCTTGGCTTCCATAAGCGCAATAGTTATGGTCGCAGGTGTCGTATTGGGCATTTCCAGAAACCCGGTAACACCTCCAGCTGCTGCGGCCCGGGATCCTGTGGCCAGATCCTCTTTCCATTCCATACCAGGATCGCGAAAATGAACTTGGGGGTCTATCGCGCCTGGAATAAGGTGCAGCCCACGCGCGTTTATAATTTCGGCACCAGAGGCCTGGAGACTGTTCCCCATGGCACGGATAACCCCGTCAACAACTAGAACATCAATAGATTGAGTGCCGTTGGGCGTCACAACCTTGGCGTTTTGGATCCATTTTGCGGTTTGCATATCTCTCGCTAAGAATAGCAATACCGTCTGTTAATTTCGAACCTGAAATTACCGGCTGGCTTCGAGTAATTTGTTTTTTTCTTTATCGTCCCCGTTGACCTCACGGAGTACGACCTTCATTTCAAATTCTTCCCGGTCTACATTTTGCATGAAAAAAGGATCTCGGGAAAAGTCTCGGTTGATTATCGAGCCCTTAATGTCCTCATCTCCAGAACCGCCAGGCATCAAAATATAAATGGCCGGAAGATCGGTTTTTCCAAAGATCTCGATATTGGTCAATAAGTGATCTTTTTTCTTGGCGTCAACATCCTCAGCGCCGGCAATTCTCCCCTGCAAAACCAGGAGCCCTACGAAAATAAAAGCAGCTGAAATCCTGGTGTGCACGGGAACCTCCGGTAAAGCGGTGCTCATACTATAAGTTGAGGACCAGGTATTGTCAATTGGTATCCTGCCTAGGCCCAACGCAGCGAAGGTTGAACTTCAATATTGCCGGTTAAAAGACGGTTATTGGCGCGCCATTGTGCAATTGCAGCTATCATTGCCCCATTGTCACCGCAATAAGATTGAGAAGGGAAAATCGCACGGAAACCGCGTTTCTTTGCTTCCGTTTGCATTCTTTCCCGCAAATAAACATTCGCGCTAACCCCGCCTACCACCGTCAGTGTTTCCAATTGCGTGGCAAAAAGTGCTTGCATGGTTTTCTTGACCAATACATCAACGATAGCGCCTTCAATGGATGCACAAATATCGATGAGATTACTTTGCAAAAATTCTGGGGTTTGCGTTTCCGTATAGCGCAAAACGGCGGTTTTTAAACCACTAAAGGAAAATTCGAAATTATCCCGCTGGTCCAAGGCTTTGGGTAAAGTAACGAAATTCCGTTTACCGGTAGCCGCCAAACGGGCCAATTGCGGTCCGGCTGGATATCCGAGGCCCAGGATTTTACCGCTTTTATCAAAGGCTTCACCCGCAGCGTCATCGCGGGTTTTTCCAATCAGCGTGTACTTGAGACCCTCATCCACGCGACAAAATTCCGTATGGCCGCCGGAAACGACCAAGCACAGAAACGGCGGTTTTAGGCTGGGCTCCTCCAGAAAAACGGAAGCCAAATGCCCTTCCAAATGGTTCACACCTTCTACTGGTTTGGATAAATAACGGCCTAGAGCGCGGGCAAAAGAAGCGCCAACCAGTAAGGGTCCCAATAGCCCTGGCCCCCGGGTAAAGGCAATTTGATCCACGGAATCCAGTGTCAAGGAGGCATCTGCCAAGGCCAGCCGGACAATAGGATCGATTTTTTCTAAATGGGCCCTGGCGGCAATTTCAGGAACTACCCCCCCGTATTCGGCATGAATGGGGATTTGGCTGTAGACTTGGTTGGCTAAAACCCGCATTTTGTCATCTACGAGTCCGCAGGAGGTTTCGTCGCAGGAAGTTTCAATGCCCAAGGTTATCATTTAATCAAATTAACATATCCCATGAACGAGCCCAATCTTCTCCTTCACAAATTGCCTGAATTGATGGAAAATGAATTACGTGAATATGACAACCGCTACTATCAGCAAACAAGACCTGCTCAAAACTTTTTTACCGCTGGCCGATAGCGGGAAAAACTTTCTGGAAATCCTCCTAGTAAATCCCAAATCCATGAAAGTGGAGGGGCGTGGGTTTTTCAACGATGTGGACTTTCTCATGGACACATGTAAACCACTGCTGGGTAGGTTTAATTTTTGTCTCAGCAATTTCGGATACCCACATGACAAGATTCCAATCCGCGGCGCCTTGAACCAATTCGATCGAACTTTGTTGGACTCCTCCCTGCAGGATCAGGCCAAAGTGCATTCCTTGTCTATAGCCATGTTGTTCAAGCCGGAACTGATCCGCGAAATGACTGAACAAGGTGTGAGCCTGGACCAGTTTTTGAATATCAAATATCAAATCGATTCGATTTTCAGCCGTTTGAATATCAGCAACTACGGGCTGGATTATTTCCTTTCCGGAGTCGTCCTCCGCTTTCAACCGGCCGAGGCTTTGCAGCAGCGACCTTTGA
>JAYSRH010000100.1:0-4890 GCA_043721115.1 Fibrobacteria bacterium
TATCCACAAAGTACTGTAGATAAGTCTGCCAGCCCCACAGGCCGCTCGGCCCATCCGAGTTCTGGTCGGCCTCGCCTTGATGCCAGAACACTCCTCGGATACTGTGTGTCATTTTCGCGCGCCGGAGACGCGTCAGCAATCGACCATAAATCGTGTTCGAATCCGTCGGGTTCGTCACACTGCGTTGGTGCAAATCAATGCGAGTGCCGCCTACCGCACCATTGAAGAAGCAAATCGGAATTTTATACGTTGCGGCCAATTGCCGGCCAAGTTCCAAACCCCAGTATCCGATAGTTGCAGCGCCTCCCCCCGCAGCATGAACGGCATTGGCCCAACCACTCCCAGGATTGCCGTCACCGCTATTGCCAAAGGTTCTGACCCATTCGCTTGTGGTAGGATTCAGATCCGTTCCAAACGTCGTACCCACAGCGTTGGATTGCCCTTCGATAATGTAGGCATCGCCGCAAAGCACGTTCGTCACAGTGTTGAGCACGGTCTCAGTCCCACTCGTTTTAGATCCGAATTCGAATTTGTATTCCACGAGTCCAGGATCGATGCTTGGAGAAAAACGGTAGTTGCTGGGTATCAATTCATAGGCGCCGACAGTCAATTTCTGGGCTACGCGTTTGAAAAGTGTGGCACCGGCATACACGTTCAAGTAAACGGAATCCGGTGCGGTGGTGAGTGAACCATTGTAATAGACAGTGCATACATTTTTATCATCGCGCGCATAGAATTGATTGTTCTCGGGTGTTTCAATATACCAGGGGGTGCGGTACACCCAGGAGTCCGCATTCGGTTCCGTTACCACGATATCCACTGAGTGGGTCACAGTCAAACCACCATTGTTTATGGAAAGAGTAACTGTCATCTTGCCACTGCCTTGGGATCTTGTGAGCGTTAGATTGCCCGGGGTTATTTGTTTACCCGCCGCGATATTGGCGACATTCCAAGTATAGGAAAGCGTGCCCACACCCTTCGCATCCAATGCGGATTGATTGGCCACCTGGGCGACCACGTTTATGGGGTCCCGGCCATTCCAGGTTGCGGGAGCAGCCAAAGTGAATATGGGATCCGCCTGGTCTTCCTTGACGGTAATAGTGATGTCCTGAGTCTTGACCGCAGTGGGATAAACGGCCTTCAACTGTATGATGATATTTTTGTCACCGGTGACGCGACTGGCAGAATAGGTATAATTCAATTGGTCCACCGCCAGGATGGCTCCCGCAGCGGTATCTTTCAGGATCCAATATATTTTCTGTGCACCCCCGGCCGTTGCCGTCAAAGTCACGGTTTTCCCTTCGAGCACCGTGACTTGCGTCTGGGATGCGGAAAAGGTCGTTCCGGTTGGGACAAGCGGCCCCGCCAATGTTTGCATCGGCTTTTGAATTTCATAGGACAGCTTCATCCACGCCGCGCTCCGCGCTTTACTGGAGATGACGGCTTCGTCTATGCTTCCATTGAAATAAAATCCATGCGATTGATTGCGACCGATATTCGTATTCTCTAAAGGCATTCCTAGTGGACCATTAAAAGTAGCGGTTTGCGAAACTTGTGCCCCATTGATGTACGTGCGAATGGTTTTGTCCGACGCGCTCCAGGTAAATCCGACTAAATGCCATTGGCCGATGGAGGGAAAGGCATTATCGCTGTAAACCAATTCACCCGACCGTTGTGTATGGATGCGCGTTTTATAGGCTGTTCCATTTTTAAGCAGGAAGAGGGAATATCCCGGATCCGACCAACCGCCTCCGGAACCAAGAACATGACCTTCTCCACCCAAGATATTTACCCAAGCAGAAACGGAAACATTTCCGGAAATCCTTTGGCTGGTCTTGTCGCCGCAATCGATAAAGCTACTGGTACCGTTGAAAGCCTGGGCGCGTCCGACCATGCCTGTAATGTTGGATGCCCCTGTCATGGATGCACCTGTTCCGTTATTGGCGTTGGCGGTAGCGTCTTTGTAAGCTCCAGCCGTGGTACTACCGGCCTCGTTTAAATGCCAGACTCCCTCGAAGCCGTTTGCCGTATCAAACACGGCGGCGCCGTTCGATTCACTCGCTGCTGCAGGATTTCCCCAGAACATTTTGATGCCTTGGCGTGTATTGCCGGTAATGGTCGGGATGCGAACCCACAAGGCGGCTTTTCCGTTGGCCACATCCCACTCCTCCATTTGGTACGGTAGCGTAGCGCCAGACATAGTGGAAAAACGGATGTCTTCACCATTGGTTTTCGCCTGGCTGAAGGTGAAGAAGTCCTTGTCCAACCGTACGAGAACGGGGAAACCGGATTCAGTAACCCCATCAGGCAGGTTTGCACCATCCGGGGTAGTCAAGATGAACAATGAATCGGAATAGGTCCAACTGGGATATTGGGCAAAGCCTTTACCATAGAGTATTGCGGCGGCGAATAGCGTTATAAAACAGGCATTGTTCTTCATAGAGAATAACTCGTACAGGTTAGACATTCGATTCAATTTGCTTACAGACTTTTTTTGGCCCGGATGCTAAACACGGGGCCGCTGAGATATTTCTCGCCGATGGGCCAGCTCAAATTGATGTGGTTGACGACTTTCTGGGTGGATTTGCTCGCACCCAGTCGCAATCCAAAGCCCAGAGAATAATGCAGCTTATCGGGATCAAATTTCGAATAATTTGGAAAAGTATTGCCGGCATTAGCGAACAATGCAAATGCGGGAACCACGGTACCGACTTCCAGACTTGGAAAAAATCTTTGCTCTGCTTCTAACAGCAACCGAGCCTGACCGGCATAATAAAGATTAGGATACCCATTTAAGCCGTTGTCCTCACCGAGCAAAATTTGCTGCGCCTGTTCGGACGCAAAATAATTGGACCACCCCATCGAAAGAAAGGTAGAGGTCAGCATGATAGGTTTCCACTGTAACTCACTGGCGGCGGCGGCATACCCATCATCAAATTTTCCCGCGGATGATATAAAATACTTTAGGGAACCGCTGGTGTGAAAATAAACCGCATCCCAAAAAGCATTGTTATAAACTGCGGAATGACTGAGATAAAAATCGTTGTTATTTGCGCCCATCCACTGTTGGTTCAATGCCACCTTGCTGGATATTCTCCAACCCGTTTCCAAAGTTTCGCTCCATTTTAAATTATTGAAATTCTGCACGGTTTTATAATTGTACTGGTACACACTTAAGCTCAATCCTAAGAGATCATCTAATCGCGTATCCGGTACCAGAGCCGTAGGGGCCAGTGGCAATTCAAGCAGAATCTTGCCCGGGCTCCCGCCATAGGTATAAGTATTCCCATCATTATAGCGATCGTGTCGGTCGAAGGTAGGGCTTACATTGAATTTGGTCTTATACCCATAGGAACGCGTGACGCTTAAATTAAAATCGTGCGTGGCAACTCGATCAAACTGACGCAGGGAAAAAGCTTTCCCTCCTACCGAATCCGCCAAACTAGCTCGAATTCGGCTCAGCTGATTGGCGTCAAAGTACACATACTCGGAATATTCCACGGCAGAAATGGATGCGGTAAAAGAATAGCGATCGGTGCGTGTTTCCAGAGGTTTGGATACGGATACCAAAGTGGAATATCCATCCGATAACCAAGCCGTATGGGCGGTTAAATGCAGCCTTTGGGCCAGGAGAGCATTGTTGTTGTAATCGAGCCAGCGGGTGTCGCGAAATTGATCGTGCCCGACAAAAAAACCTATTCTTTGGCCGGTGCCAAGAAGGTTGCTTTCTACGGGACCGAACCAGTAGATCCACTCCCCTCCAAGCCTTTGCAGGCTTACACCCGGCACCGTGGTCCATTGATCATACGTAGTTACAATAACATGTACCGTTCCATCTTTCCAAGCCATCACTTCTATGATTGCATCGGCCAGAAATTCCTCAGCCCGAAGGATTTTTTCCGTTTCCAGCAAAACGCCTTTGGTGATCACCTCACCTTCCTTGAACAGCAGTCTCCGACGGATGGTACTCGGACGGGATTCGATGTGCAATTTGTTACCCATATCAAAAAAATATTGCTCCGCATCGCTGTGGACAGTCGTGCCCTCAAAGGCATCATTGATTTCAAGTTGAATGGAGCGGACTTTGCCGGTAAAGTTTTCCGGTAGATCCTTGGCGCGGGTAAATCCTTCCGTAGGTTTAAAGAAGCGGTCCGCTTGCGCTTCAACGACAAAGGGGAAAGCCACGGCCGCTACAAACAAAAAAACCGCGATCCGACTGGATATTTTTTGAAATGAAAATTGCATGCGCTTCAAAATATAACCTTACTCATAAAAGGGAAGCGGATCTATAAGCCGGGTTCTGTCTCAGACTCTCGGGCAAGCCCGAGCGTATGGGATGATTATCCATCTGGGACAACGGTTACCCGTTGCCTCAAGCAACCTACCCGATGACCGTCCGGAGCGGAACACTCCGGGAACGCTTGGGCTTACGTCCAAGAATTCTGGCCACCCTATTTGGTCTTGCACCGGATGGGGTTTACCCTGCCATCCCTGTCGCCAGGAACGCGGTGAGCTCTTACCTCGCCTTTTCACCCTTACCGGGGAATGGCCTTGCGGCCATTCCTTGGAGTTCCGCTTGCGCGGACTCCACAGCCAGGTTTCCCTGATTGCGGCGGTATATTCTCTGTGGCACTTTCCATCCCGTTACCGGGTCTGGCCGTTAGCCAGCATCCTATCCTGTGGTGCCCGGACTTTCCTCCAAGAGATTCAGGCCAAAGCCTGAATCTCCCAGCAACCATCCGACCCGCTTCCCAAAAGCGTCCGTCCAAGATAACAAATACCGGGTTAGAGGGTCTTGGATCCTAAAGCCTGAGCCCGATTCCACAGCTTTTGATAGCCTTTATCGGCGCGGATCGCTTTATCCAACTCCACGCGCCTTTTTTGTTCGCC
>JAYSRH010000101.1:0-4873 GCA_043721115.1 Fibrobacteria bacterium
AATTGTGAATTTCTTCTTACGTACTCCTTTTGGTTCTTTGGGGGGCGGTTTTGTAATTAGGAATTCGCCTTCTCTTGTGTGGGGGCAATTGCATGCAACTACCCCTTGTGTGAAGGTCGCTTCGCACAGGTGGCTGGGGTGGTGGCTAGCGCGAACCCTTCGATAACCTGAAAACACCCCCGAATCTTCGCCCGAAGTGAATGGCTAATTCAAAGGTGGGGAGCCACCATGTGTTCCTCCTACTCCCTGAATGGTTATTAACGCAAAACAAACAGGCAAAATAAAGCCTAAAAGCGCAATAAAGGGCTTGCTGGCATAAATGTATATGACTATAATATACATGTGGATGAGCTACGCCTAGCCGAAGGATTTGATTGGGACGCGGGGAACCGCGATAAGAATTGGTTGGGTCATAAGGTAAAATCAGCAGAATGTGAAATGGTATTTTTCAATCAACCTTTGGTTATCCTTGCTGACGAAAAGCACTCGGACTCCGAATCGAGGTATTACGCATTTGGGAAAACCGATCTCGATAGGAAGCTGCTCATTGTGTTTTGTTTGAGGAAGAATCGGATTCGGGTCATTTCATCAAGGGATATGAATAGGAAGGAGAGACAGTTTTATGAAAACCAATAAGAAAAAAATTCCGAAATTCAAGAACGAGGACGAAGAAAGAGCGTTTTGGTCCAAGGAAAGCCCGTTGGATTATTTGGATCCGAAAAAGGTCAAGAAGGTAACTTTGTCCAATCTTAAGCCATCGACAGAGGTCATTTCCTTGCGCTTACCCACGGGCTTGCTCAGTGATATAAAGCTGGTGGCAAACAAGAATGACATTCCTTATCAGTCGTTCATGAAGATGATGTTGGCCGAAAAAATAAAAGAGAACCTAAACATGCCGGGCAAAATTGACCCCCAGTATAAAAGTGCCGTATAGCAATCGGTTCATCCTGCCGCGCTTGGGCCGTTATTCCGGAACTATAGCCACTTACTCCCTGTTGTACCCGCCCAGCTTATCCAAAGGACTGACAATCTTCGATAGATTGTGGGTGGCAACATGGGTATACCGTTCTGTAGTTTTTGAACTGCTATGACCTAATAAGGCCTGGATAAACCTTAAATCGGTTCCATTTTCTAAAAGGTGAGTCGCAAAAGAATGGCGGAGGCTATGGATGCCACCAAATTTGATCATTCCGGCCTTTTTACAGGCATTTTCGAATACCATCTGAAATGCGCGTCTTGTTAAGGCTTTACCCGATAGCGGAGATTCAAAGACAAAGGTTTTTGGCCCAAAGTGGTCGAGGTAGTCTTTGATGGGCTTTCGCAATATTTCCGGAAGTAGAACTACCCTATCCTTTCCGCCTTTTCCATTCCGGATTTTGATAACGCTTCGATTGAAATCAATATCGCAGATTTTTAATGCAGCCAGTTCGCTAACCCTTAGTCCAGATCCATAGGCCAGGGAAAGGGCTAATTTGTGTTTTGGGTTTTTGATTTCCCCAATAACTTTTCCAATGCTCTTTGCATCCAATACCACCGGTAATTTTGCGTTTTCTTTCAGGCGGGGGATGGTATCCAATCGAATGGCGGATTTGACAACATTGTGGCAGAAAAAGGATAGACCATCTCGATACAGATTGACTGTAGCGGCATTCAAGCCTCTGTCTTGCTTTAAGGAGAGAAGAAACGCTCGCAACTCCGAGATTTTCCATAGGTGGGGAGAGCCGGGATGACCTTTAATATAGCATCTTACAGCATTGTCATAATTATTAAAGGTTTCCTTGGAATAATTTCTGGCTGCTATTTCCGCTCTTAAGCGCGCTGACCAAAAGCTTAACCAATCCTTGGGTTTGGAATCGGGAGGTACTGCGTTCGGCCGCGGTTGAATCAGATTTTGTGACATTGGATATCCATTCAATTTAAATTTGAATGGATAATTTACTCTGAGACGAATTATGGACTATGACACCGGTCACTATTCGACTGAATACTGCCTTCTTTTACTTAGGGATCTTAATTGGGACAAAGCATGATGAATCCGGGTACCGTGGCGTTAAGTTGCCGCAGACCACGGTATTCAAGGTCCAAATCCCCTTTTTTCCTGCTGGTAATCGAACATAACTACCCTTGGCCATGGTGCGGTCACTGGAAATGGCTCCATCAAACATCATTGAATCTGCTTTGGAGGTACCTGAGCTAGGCAGCACGGATTCTATGTGAATACTACTCAGATCATAACGACCTAGGATTTGGGTATATTGGCGACTTGGACGATCTGCAACGGTGATATAACCTTTTGCAATTTGTCCTGAAACGAAGCTCATTTTAGCAAAGGCATAGAGTTCACAGGCATTGCCGTAATCTATACGCATTTCCATGCAACGAGTTAATTCGCCTGCTTCACTGGCTCTGGGAATGGACGTTGCCTTGGTTGTGTCTTTGGGTGGTTGCACAGTGTCAATCGGTGGAACAATAAGCGTGTCGGTACAGGAAATCGGTTTGCCATAAAAAGAAAATGGAGTTTCCATGGGAAGTCCCATGACAGAGCCCATCCAGAGATAGGGTGTTTGTATGACTCCGCTCAAGCGCCATTTTTTGTCCATGCTTGGCCGAATCACGATGGCAGAGAGGGTGTCTCCGACCTTTGCCCAAGTGGTTACGGGAAGCCTAATTCCATTATTGGTAATCAGGACTCCGCTGTACATACCTATCGGCTTGTCATAGAGGGATAGCCGTCCATTTATGGAGTCCGAACCCACATACCAGCAGTGGCTGACCATTTGAGTATCGGGCAGAGGTGGGAAACTGTCGAGGGCGCAGGCTGGGGGCTTTTGACCTTCAATGACTACGCAAACATTGGCCGAGCCAGAAGCTTTAGCCAGATACAGATGCAAGTCGGCAAGTTCACCGGCCCGAATATCCGTTACCGTGGTTCCTTCATGGGTTAATTGCCGCCTACGATTGAGGAGTCGACCATAGAAGCTGCGACTCTTGCCTGATGGGATGCCTTTAATCTCAAAGCTATACCCGCCCTTTGTGCCTAGGGGATATTTGAAAAACATATCCGACATATTGGTGCCGCTAACAGTGAGTTCGAACCAAGCTGCCGGCAAAGTGTCATTGGGAATGCCACTGGCAGTCTGTTTATTTAAAGTAGCGGGATCAATTTCGGGTAGGACCACACGGGCTCCGCCATGCAGGGCGTCGAGGTCGGTTCCTGCTTTAATGATATCGTCGGGAGAGTTGATATGGGTCGCATCTTGGTTTGTTTTCATACAGCCAATGATGGCTAAGGGAAGCGATAATCCAACGGCTAACCAAATATTTCTTTTCAGGGACATGCCAAGCCTCACTTGATTAAGGGATTTGAAAAAGCTTTAAAAAATACGATGGGAAGAAGCTACATAGTTATTGAGAAAAGGACCATTCATCGGCATGAGATTCTCTAATTTTGATCGATTCCACGCCTGTTCAAAAACACATTGCGCCGGACTTGGGGTCTTGAGTGGTAAGGATGTATATGTATTCACTTTCGATGTCGTTGATTCAAGGACATTTGAGGAAGTGGAATACCGTTGTGATTAATATCCACTTTACCCGCGAACTTCCGGATACCAAGGCATATTTATATTCATCATCCAAGACGATCACATTGTAGCCCGCATAGAATGGACCGAAAAAGGAAACTTTGAGCATAGCGCATTCCGGGTCACCAACGGATTTCGCTTTGCCTACTGCCTTTTTCCACTTTTTAGTCTTGGTATTGAAGTCTCTACCGAGTCCTTTAGAAAAAGTCCGGATCCGGAATTGTGCAGCAAACAAGCCGAAATCATCCCCTTTAGCGCCAATGTCACTTTCGCATGACACGGAGATAGTCCTGCAGGAGCTCTTCTAAAGGGATACCTGAAATGCGGTCATAGGAATGATAAATATATGGCCTAATAGGTCGAGTCCAATTGCAGATCTTGTAGGCTCTTCCACCCTCGAATCTACCGAGGAAGGTTAAAAGAGACCAGCGGCTTTCAGGTCATGAGCGGGCCCAGCAGGGCCGCGTACGGGACCTTTTCTCTCTGAAAAATCATGTAATTGCTAAATTTCACCTCGACAGGAGTTACCAAAAGTGGTAAGTTATAACATATGACCTATAGGGTCCAGATAAGGGTCCCGTCCAGGCTACGTACCTTGTTGGACCTACGAAAAAGAAACCATAACCATTGAGGTGTACTATGTTGGTTCACGTGAAAACGCCCCGTATTGATGTCCGCATTAGTGGACGAGGGGCTCGTCAGGTCGCCAAGCTGATTCGTCGTGCCTACAAGGATGTTCGCATCGAACTTGATTCGTCGGCTGCCGTCGATATTTCTGGAACAGAGTGGTTTAAAACGATGTCTTTTAAAATGACGTCTGGAAGGGCGCTCTTTACCTACCGCGACAATGCCGGCCTAACCTTGGCAGAGCTTTCTGAAAAAACCGGGATAGCGGAATCCCATCTTTCCGCGATGGAGAACGATAAACGCGGCATCGGCAAAATTTCGGCTCAGAAGTTGGGTAAGGCCTTAAAATGTGAATATCGGCGGTTCCTTTAGCCAATTGGGCGTAAAGCATTGCTGTTCAGGGCACCGCTACCGTTCTACCCTAATGGGCCGCCCTCACCGCTAAGGTTCGTGCGGCCTAGGCCACTACCATGGCCCTTAACAAACTCCCGGATCCTGAATCGTGAAAATCCCGAAAATTTCACTGACACTTCGGAAATTTCTGAAACCGAATTCGAAAGTGGCGAGAACCCAAATCCATGACTCGTTGAGCCGGATGCGTTCGGCATCCGTTTTCCAAGTTGGCCTCCTTTTTTTCCTTCGGAAATTTCAGCTAAAAGATT
>JAYSRH010000102.1:0-13696 GCA_043721115.1 Fibrobacteria bacterium
CCCAAGCTGAAAAAAGTATTTGTCCTGTCCAATGGTGGCCCGACCAAATGGCATGAAGCCGTTGCGAAAGGAACCCAAATCATGGTGGATTTCGGAAAAGGTCACAATCCGGAAAAGTATGCGTTTGAGATTTACATTACCGAATCTCCTGCGGATATTACGGCGGAGCATTTGACTGGTGTACAGTGTTTGGTTTTGAACAACGTTACAGCAATAGGAAGCCTCCTAAACAAAGCCCAAAAAGATATTGTCGAAGCCTATGTCAACGGTGGCGGCGGCATCGCAGGTTGGCATGGAACTTTGGAGAATACCGGTCCTGAAAGCTGGCCTTGGTTCTTCCGTTGGATCAGTGCAAATTATATTGGAAGTGCATCCTGGATTCCGGCCAAATTGGTTCGCATGCCGATTTCACACGATCCGAAGTACGCGGATATTCTGGAAAATATTCCTGATAGTTTTGAGATGGATGCAGACGAATGGATGATGCACAGCGATCCCAGTCCGGAGGACAATCCCTACAACAAAGTGCTGCTCAGTGCGGATCCTAATTCCATCAACTCCACCAAGGCTTCCCATCCCCTAACTTGGGTTAATGACAGTCAAAAAGGTGGACGATTTTGGGTATCGAGCATTGGTCATTTGGTAAGTCTTTATGACCGACCGGATGTGCAGGAAATGATGTATCGCGGCGTGGTTTGGGCCGGTGGTGGATGGGATTTGGCAGGATGCATGTCCAAGGGAGATGCCAACTACAATCCTGTAGCTACCCTAGCCTGCACCAATTGCTGTACTGGGGTGCCCATTTTAATACAAAGCGGAACAGAAGCGCGTTCTCGGGAAATCGCATTCTCAAACAGCCTAACCGAAGATTTTTCCGTGGCTGTAAATGAAATGGGAAAACATTTCGTGCGTATTTTCAACGTAGCAGGGAAAAGGGTAGCGCTAAAGAAAAACACGCACCCCATGCGGTACGAATTTCCAGAAATACGTCGGGCTGGGATTTACATCATACAAGTTGTCACATCCAAAACTACGGTTACAAAAAGAGTCTAGCGTCTTTGAGGATTTATTCAAAATACCCTGGTTTATTAGACGTTATTTGGAGATAATACCGTAGTAAATTGTTCACTTTGCGGCTGCACCTCCCGTAAAGTCTACGAAATTTGCTAAAAATGCGCAGAAATATCGAAAAGCACCTCATATCCTGGAAATCCCGCCCAAGCCGTCAACCCCTCTTGATTCGTGGTGCGCGACAGGTGGGAAAATCCTTCACCATTGAACAGTTTGGCCAAGAACATTTCGAATCCTGCGTCACAATAAACTTCGATCTCTACCCGCAATGCGCCAATTCTTTTGCCGATTCTTTGGATCCCGTGGACGTGTGCGCCTCCCTTTCCGTTTTGACAGGCAAGGAAATCCTACCTGGGAAAACCCTTTTATTCCTGGATGAAATTCAACACTGTCCTCGCGCTATACAGGCACTTCGATATTTCTATGAAAAGCGGCCAGCCTTGCATGTGATCGGCGCAAGTTCCGGAATGGAGCTCATGTTTAATGCGGAAGAAATTTACATGCCTGTGGGGCGTGTTCAGCACTTGTTCCTGTATCCACTGACATTCGCCGAATTCTTGGACGCGGCGCATCAGCAATCGGCACTTCGCAGCATCAGCGAACAGAAAATAAACGAGCCTTATCCAGAGGCCATCCACCAGCACTTGAATGCGCTGCTCAAGGTGTACCTGGCGATTGGCGGGATGCCGGCTGTGGTCAATGAATATGTGGCCAGTGGAAATAGGATCCATTGCGCAAGGATTCTGGCTGGTATTGCACAAACCTTCCGCGACGATTTCAGCAAGTATGCGACCCGAGCGGGATTGCCTCATTTGTACAAAGTGTTCGCAGCCGTGCCAAAAATGGTGGGTAACAAATTCAAGTATTCTACCGTGGACGATTCGGTTCCTTCGCGCGAGATCAAAGCTGCGCTGGAAGTGTTGGAAAACGCCGGAGTCGTTGCCCGTATCAAACAAACATCCGGTTCCCGACTTCCGCTGGAAGCCGAGGCCAGCGAGCGAAATTTTAAAGTGCTTTTTCTGGATGTGGGACTGATGCAAAATCTCTGTGGCTTGCCGGGTGAATTGCTTTCCTCCTCCGACCTGCTCTCTGTGCAAGCGGGCGCCGTGGCCGAGCAATTTGTCGGCCAAGAACTGCGGGCCCATTCGGACCCATATCTGAAGTCGAGCTTGTATTATTGGGCGCGGGAAGCGGGGACCAGCAATGCCGAGGTGGACTATCTGGTACCCTTTGGCTCCCGGATACTCCCATTGGAAGTCAAAGCCGGGAAAAGCGGTACGCTGCGCAGCCTGCACCAATTTCTTCTCGAAAATCATGCGCCGCTGGGAATCCGGATATCCCAAGCCAATCAGGGAAGGGACGGCGCCCTCGTGTCTATTCCGCTCTATGCCCTGCAGGGGTTGCAGCGGACGCTAGAGGGAATCCCAATAGTGTAATGTATTTTAAAAAGCCCATCCAAATTTAAAAAACTCGACATCGAGTAAGAGATCATTGGTGGCTGCAGAAAGAAATCCCTCAACACTAAGTCCATTATATTCCGCAGATTTCCAAACATATCTACCTGCAGAAAATCCGCAACCCCAATACAATCCGTTATAGGAAAATTTTCGATAGCCGATCCCAAAACCAAGCCCTAAGCGACTAATGGTTCTCGATCGTGGAGGGTCACTAAAATTTGAGGAATAAAAATATTCATCGAATTTCGAAATGTTAAATTCCCCAACTCCTGAGAGGTAAAACCCGTTCTGGGTATTACCCAAAAAATGACGGTAATGGGATCCTAGATAAAACGAGGTGAGATTCGCATTGGATGCATCGCGGTATACTATGGGAAAAGCGATTTCGGCTTTACGGGAAATGTTGAATAGCGAAACTCCGCCGGTAATTTGAACGCCTTCATTCAAATACAAAAGCCAAAGCGGGTTAATTTCCAAGCCAAAAATTTTCCCTGCGAGTGGTTCATTCTTTTGTTCTTTATAAATTTTAGCTGTCACCTGATGGATTTCCGAAATTTCCTTTGCGGTTTGTGCTTGAACCTTCAGAAGAGAGTCGAGTTTCGTTTGCTCCAAAGCTTTGCTCTCTGGTGAGGCTTCTTGACTCCATCCAATATTTGCAAAAAATGAAAAGGTCATAAAAAAAACGAGTGAAACTTGGTGCATCGGGCCTACGGAGTTGGAGTGAAATTCGCAGAGTTAAAAAAAATCTAACAGGTTATCCTAAAGCGGACAACCCGCTACTAGAAACCAAAAACGCTCAAGCTCTGAAAATGGGTTTATGAAAAATTGCGTGGGCTGATGCTAGGCAAAATGTTGCAAATTGGGCCTTAAAATGAGATTTTTGAATAAAAAAAGGCTCCTCAGCCTAAATAGTGCAAATAGTTCGATCATATCGTATAATTTACACTATGCTAGAATGGGTTGCCCGAACACTTGAAAATCGCCTCCTGAAATTGGCAGGCGAACGACCAGTTTTAGTAGTGACTGGTGCGCGCCAAACGGGTAAAACCTCCCTTGTCCGCCATGTTTTTCCGGACTATTCGTACGTAACCTTAGACTTACCCAGCGAGGCGGAACAGGCTGAACGAGATCCACAACGCTTTTTAGCACGGCATCCGCCTCCCGTAATTGTGGATGAAATCCAATATGCGCCGGGACTATTACGCCACTTGAAGGCTATTGTCGATGCGAACCGGAAAAGCAATGGCCGATTTGTGCTGACGGGATCCCAAAAATTCACTTTGATGAAGGGCGTTTCCGAATCGTTGGCGGGCCGGGCCGCCATTCTGGAATTGGAAGGGCTTTCGCTGCGCGAGTTGGGATCGGCTGGAATTGAAGTGCAACCCGAAGCTGCTGCCGTGCGTGGTTTCATGCCGGAACTGTGGGAAAAACTCAATATGGATGGGCATTCCTTTTATGCATCCTACATCGCAACCTATTTGGAACGCGATCTCCGAAGCCTTCTGGACGTGGGGAGTTTGCGGGATTTCGAACGCTTCCTGCGTGCCTGTGCATTGCGATCCGGGCAATTGTTGAACAAGGCCGAACTCGCGCGCGACATCGGCATTAGCCCTTCCACTGTGGGAATTTGGCTCTCAGCCTTGGAAACCACGAACCAGGTTTTTCTGTTGGAACCGTGGTTTTCAAATCGCACGAAGTCCCTGGTCAAAGCGCCTAAGCTGTATCTTGGCGATACGGGATTGCTGTGTCATTTTCTGGGAATCCGGTCGGTGGAGGACTTGATGAAGTCCTCCTATACCGGTGCCGTTTGGGAAACCTTGGTATGCTCAGAGCTCAGAAAAAACCTCCGGGAGAATCGGAAAGGGGAACTTTTTTTCTGGCGCGACCGAACCAAGGAGGCGGATTTCCTGATTCACAGCGCGGGCAAATTCGAAATCATGGATGCGAAATGGGCAGAACATCCTGACGCGAAGGATGCCAAAAAGTTGAATCGTGTGGCGGAAGAACTTCCGGCCAATTCAGTGCAACGCCAAGCCTTGGTGACGCGCTGTCGCAATTCCTATCCGCTGGAGAAGGCCATGGTAGTTCCGGTAAAAGAGGCATAGTCCACAGTTTACCCATCAAAATTCACCAAAATTCTGCCTAGTCACCAAAATAAATGGTGACGATAAAGACAATCGTTAAGAATAAAAAGTTATCGCCCAGTAGACACTCAATTGATTCTAAAATATCCTTAGTCCAGATCCTGAATGATTTATTGATGAGGTCAAAATGAAATATCTGAGGCGGTACCTGATTTTGGCTTTAGTGGCGGGGCTTCCAATAACATGTCATGCCCAGGAGGTGTGGACACTTAGAAATCCGATACCTGCGGTGATAACTTTTTATTCTGTGGCTTGGACGGGTACCCAACTCGTAGCTGTGACTTGGGATGGAAGTCTCGTCACCTCACCGGATGGAATTACCTGGAAAGAAAGAAACGCAGGATTAACGGTTCAGCTACGTTCCATAATTTGGACTGGCACCCAACTCGTAACTGTGGGGTATGAGGGAGCCATCTACACCTCACCGGATGGAATTTCTTGGACGAGTAGAAAATCAGGTACAAACTCATGGTTAACCACGATTATTTGGACTGGCACTCAACTCGTAACTGTGGGCTTTGATGGAACCCTCCTCACCTCACCCGATGGAATTACTTGGACAACTAGAGTTTCGGGTACAACTGCATGGTTAACTTCAGTAGTTTGGTCCGGCACCCAGCTCGTGGCTGTGGGGGATCACGGAAGAATATATACCTCACCTGATGGCGTAACATGGACCGCCCTCGACGCCAACGGACTAGCCACGAGACATCGTTCCATAGTCTGGTCCGGCACCCAATTTGTAATTGTAGGAGATTTCGGAATCATTTTGACCTCTCCGGATGCTATCACCTGGACAACGAGAATTACGAAAACAATTGAAACGCTCTTTTCCATAGTCTGGACTGGCACTCAGTTTGTAACCGTTGGAGACATTGGAACCATTTTGACTTCTCCTGACGGTATTACCTGGACGCCTAGAATTTCAAATACAGTAGCATTGCTCTATACCATAATTTGGACCGGCAACCAATTTGTAGTCGTGGGTGCTTCTGGAACCACACTTACCTCTCCCCAAGTGGCAGCTGTGAATATTACCCCAAGGGTAGCGGCACTAAATTCCCTTTCCCTTAAGGTCGCCCAATCGTCCATTTTAGCCACCTTACCAACCACCCTGTATGGCCAGAAAACACGAGCAACTATCTATGGCGTAAATGGAAATAAGGTGTTGGAAATGGCGAAAACGGAATCGCAAGGACAAATCGAGGTTCCGATTTCCGGAATTCCCAAAGGGCGGTATTTGCTTGAGATCAGATCTCTTAATCAGGGGATTACAAAGCCTTTCAGCTTAGGTCAATGATTAGCCACCCCAGAGCGCGGACACAGGTACGGCATACATTGAGTCCTCGAAGCGCACGGTCGTTTCCCCGTCATAGAGCACCACACCCGCGGTAAAACGCTTGCTTGTTCCCGATCCGGATCTTAGTTTCCGAAGTCCGCGGAAATCCGCTGAGGTCACGGTTGCTGATGCTTTTACTTCTACCCCCGCTAGGAGGCTGCCGCCCTTCTCAATGACCACGTCGACTTCATCTTGATCCTTGTCTCGGAAGTGATGAAATGTAAAGGCTTCATCATGCCAACTGGCGTGACGGCGCAGCTCTTGGAATACGAAGGTTTCCAGCAATTGACCGAGTAGGTTCCGGTCTTGCTTCAAGGTTTCTGCATTGATGCCGAGCATTCCCGCGGCCAAGCCTGAATCGCCCATGTGCAATTTAGGGGTTTTGATCAATCTGCTCATGCGATTATTATGCCAGGGCGTGAGAGTCTCCAGCAGAAAAAGCCGCTCAAGTAGAGTCGCATACTCCCTGATGGTCGGACGGCTCAATTGGAAAGGCGCCGAGAGGTCGCTGATGTTCATGAGCCTGGCGGTTTGGCCCGCTGCGAGAGTCAAAAGTTTCGGAAGGATTTCCAAGGATTGAATGCGCGCCAAGTCTCTCGCATCTCTTTGTACCAAGGCTTCCAGGTAATTGCGGTACCATTCACGACGTCGCCGCGGCTCCTTACGAGCCAAGGCAGGGGGGTAACCGCCAGCGATCACGAGTTCAAGCAATTTCGATCCCAATCGGGTGTGTTTTTCCAGCTTGAAGCGACCGGAAAACAACTTGTCCAGGAATTTTGGATCTGTCCCGACGATTTCACATCGGGCGAGGGGATGCAGGCGGATGATTTCCATTCTCCCGGCCAATGAATCCGAAAGTTTTGGGGCCAGTAAAATGTTCGCTGAGCCCGTAAGCAAAATCCTTCCCGGTTTCCGATCCGCGTCAATTAATGCTTTGAGTGGTGCGAACAGATCCGGAGCCCGCTGAATTTCATCCAATACCGTTTTGGCGGGGAGATCCGCCACAAAACCCATGGGGTCGGCCTTGGCTGCAGCGAGCAAATTTGCATCGTCAAAACTGAAGTACTCATATCCAGCTTCCCTTCCTACTTGGCGGGCTAAGGTGGTCTTGCCGCATTGACGAGGGCCATGCAAAAGCACTGCAGGATTATCCGCCAAGGCTTCCACGAGTCGCTGCTTGGCGTAACGGGGGTAATTAGGCGCGGAAGTCATCGTCCAATTGTAAGTATTTATCCGTCCAATTGAAAGGTTTATATCCGTCCAATTGAAGGTTTTAAATAGAACAAGGGAATGCGAGGCCAGATAATGATTGCAGAAAGCCGTAGCAGTTTCGGCAAAGAAAGCGTGGCAGGCGGCTACGGCCATCTACCCCCTATTAGTCTGAGTTTGTAGATTGAACCCCCATGCATAAGAGCGTTCAAAACCTGATTTTTGGGGGTCTAACCGCCTGTTCCTTGGCCTTTGCTTCCGCTAGCCCATTGCACAAGCCCCTATTTAAACGTTCCGCGTCAAATGCTGCGGCTGGTGCAGGCACGCCAGATACGTTGGAAGTTTATTGCCTATATGTCGAGTTCAAGGATGAAACCGCGGACGGAGGCACCGACGATGCCGTAACCACCGGCCTAGGGACTTTTGGTTCGGCGGGAGAAACCAAGACGGATCCGGAAAAGGACAATAAGTACACCTTGGACCCAAATGGAAGCTTGCGTTTGTATCGCTGGTATCTGGATAAACATTTTGAATTTGCCCGGAACTATTTTGAAAAGGTTTCCAATGGGCGCGTGACTGTGAAGTCGCGCATTTTTCCAGAACCGGATGGGAAGGGAAGGGTGGTCCCCTATAGCGTGTCCCAGCGGATGAAAGCTTACAACCCTTCGGAACTGGACAAGGAAGGGAAGCAGAAGATCAGCGATTTTGCCGAGGAGCGTGGGCAGAAGCTTTTGTCCTTTGTGTACGAAAGCGTCAAGAAGGCGGACAGTGACCCGGACACGACACGAAATCCTTTTATGATGGCGGCCAAGGCGGCGCAGCGGGATTCTCTCAGCCACAATACCAAGACACACAGATGTTACCTCCTCTTTCATGCCGGCCACTCCCGCCTATTGGACGGCGGGCAGCTGGGAGCCTTCGGCGCCAATACTCCGAATGACTTCACTGACTTCTTCGTCACCAAGGACGACTTCCATGCCTTAGACAGCGCTACAAAAACCGGGAATAAGGGCGGTACGCCTGATCCGGACAAACGCGCCGCCGCCCACGGGGTCAAACTCAGAACCGGTGACACGCTTTCGGAAATCATGATGCTGTCCGAGTCCGCCAGTCAGGATAAAGTGAACTGGGGCATCAACGGAATACTCGTGAATCAGCTGGCGCGGCAGATGGGCATGCCGGACATGTTCGACATCGTCAAGGGCATCTCCCAGCTGGGCAATTTCGATCTAATGGACTTTGCCGGTTATAATACCATGAATGGATTTTTGCCTGTGTATCCGTCCGCTTGGGTCAGGGCCTATATGGGCTGGGAGGATCCGGTAACCGCAAAGCCGCAGACTAGTGGTGCGTTCAGCGAATATCCCATTTGGAGTCCAACGGCAAAACCGAATCCAACCCGCATCACTACCGTTAAAGTGCCGCTTAATGATCGGGAATATCTGCTGGTAGAAAACCGGCAGCGGGCCGCCGGGGATTCCACTGTGACCGTTTACTTCAGTAAGCCCTCCAGTGTCGGCGACGTGGAATTCAAAACGATCGATTCCCTCACGGTAGCCTTCTCCAAAGTCGATTCCATTTTTCTCGATTCGGTTTGCGATACCAAGGGTAAGAACTGCAAAGTGAATCCTTACAAACCGAGCGGCATTATCACCGGTGCCAGCAGTTATGATTTGGGGCTTCCCGCCTCCGGACTTTTGGTCTGGCATGTGAACGAATGGTTCATCTCTCAATTCTTAAAAAACGGCGCCGTCAATGCGTACCTGGGCGATACTTTGCGCAGTCAGTACAAAGGTGTGGAACTGGTCGAGGCCGATGGCTCTCTCAGCATCGGTAAAGAATTCAAAGATCAACTGGGACAACCTGCATTTGATTATGGATCCGGGTCCGACATGTTGCCGCATTTGAGTAGGAAGCGAAAAAATCCACCCAAGGATACAACCTGGGCAGATGCTACCGTATTGAATGCCATTGGACCTTACGGCGCTGCCAATACCAATGCGTGGAATGATGGGCGAACGCATATTCGCCTGGAAGCGCAGATGCCGGAAAAGCCCAATTTGGAAAAAGGCATGAGCTCGTTCAGCGGAGACTCAATATTCAGCGTGCGCGATTCGGTATTGAATCTCAGGGTGTACTGGCCCGATAATAAAACCGTGCGCCAGGCAGCCGGTTCCGCTTGGCCCGCCAAATTGGATATCGCCACTTCCTTGCAATCTCTCAATGTGATCAAAAATCCGGCAGGGGGATCCTTAGTTGTTTCCTTAAGTGATCGCGGGTATTCCCAAGCATTTACGTCATCTGGCACTCCAGCCATTGCCGCCCGGGACACTTTAAAACCGAAGCCGGGGTACGATTCCGTCAAGACCCTGCTTCCCAGCGGCATGACCAAGGACACGATGCCGATTCCCGTCAACTCCTTGTCGCCCTTGCTGGGTCATCCGCTTGGTAGTGCGACGCTTGGCGATTCCGTAATGGCCGTTTTGACTGCGGACAAGCTGCATTTTATTACCGTGCGCGCAGCGGGAATGGCCGTAAAATCCAAAGATTCTTCCGCGGTTACGGTATCCTTAGCGTTACTGGGTGTGGCTGGACCATTGGCTGCCGGGGATCGGATTTGGATAGTTACAAACGATCATCGAGCCAGGTCTTTTGAACCAGACGGCACGGCCCTCGCAACTATTCTCCTGCCGGAATATGAGTATTGCACCCTGGCGGCACTGCCGGGAAGCGGCGGACAGCCCATGAACATTGTCGCCGCGGCTTTGGGTGGCAAAGCCGTGTTCATAGATGCAGCAGCAGGCAATGCCCGGGCCATAGAAAAACCTTTTGGAGATCTGGTTCCGAATACCGACGAAACCTTTACCGCCACCACGGCTGATTTCGATCGGGATGGAAAAACGGATCTCTTCTTGCTCGGGTCCAAAGGCGCCGCCACCTTGGTCGGATTGGGAAGTCTTCCCCAGGCCGGGATCTTTCCCGGATTCCCGCAGCGTTTCCAGCGTAGCGTGCATTTTGTGGATACGGTTTTTAACGACAAAAGAGACAGCATACGGAAGGTCAATGATTTCTTCAGCGAGGATCGCAGCAGTCCCGCTTTGGCCGACCTTGATAGAGATGGCTATCCGGACATTCTCTTTGCCGGCAGCAATTCCGTTTTCGCCATCGATTATCATGGGGCTATGCTTAAGGGTTGGCCCTTTCTTTTGGAGCTGCATCAAAATGTTGGCTTTACCTATGGAAGCCGCCTCCACCCCGAAACGGCCCTACACTCCACTCCTCTAGTCTTGGCCCTTGACGGGCATACCACCGTTTTGATCGGTTCTCCCGATGGACTGATACTGGCCGTAGACAGTCTCGGCAAAAAATTAACCACCAGCTCTTATGATGCCGCCGAGAAAGCGCGCATGGGCATTTTAGCGGTCGATGGTTCGGATTGGCCTTTGACCATGGGCGGACTGACCTTGGATTCCAATGACAACCCGGAAGTGCATCTGTCCGCCTACGATTTGGATGGGAATGGTGAGTTGGAACTCATGGCGCAGTCCGGTACGGGCAGCCTCAATGTATGGACCTTGAGCAAAGGCGTGGCGAAGGCTGGGGCGAATTGGATGATGCCCGGTGGCAATGGTGCCCGCCAAAATTATTTGGACGTGAGTGGTTGGCCAATGCCTGCAACCGGAGCCGGTACGGAAACGATTGAAGAGTTCTATTTGTTTCCCAGTCCGTTGCGAGGTCCTGTGGCTACCGTGCATTTGAGGCTCGGCGCTGATGCTTCGAAGGCTCGCGTTCGCGTGTATGATCTGGCGGGCAATGTGGTCAAGGACCATGCGTGGCAGAACCTTCCTAAAGGCCTTCAGGCCTATACTCAAGCCTTGGATCTCAGCCGATTGGGGCCGGACGTGTATACCGCCTTGGTTGAGGTCTCCTTCGCTGGGGGCAAACGTAAGCAGTGGGTGCGCTTTGGGGTTATCCGGTAGGGAAGAGAATACTGCTGCGTGGTCGCGGCCCGTGGGGGAGCCCAATCTGGGCTCAGACGCCGGGGGCGATTCGCCCAGATTGGGCTCCCCCACGGGCCAAGTACATCCAGGGGTCTAATCAATACCGGGGGACCTCTGGGTCGCTTGGGCGGGGACGGTGGGAGTGGAAGGAATAGGATGGGATTGGAAAGGGATGAGGATGGGGAGAGGGGTGGAATTTTTGGGGGTTGGGTGTCGTAATGTTTGGGTGGATTTTTAGATTTGTTTTGGAAGGAACTCTTATCCAACATGTATAAATTCATCATCATGGGCATTCAGGGCTGCGGCAAGGGCACGCAGGCCAAGCTACTTTGCGACAAATACGATTTCGTGCATATTTCCATTGGGGATATTTTTCGATGGCATATCGCTAACCATACCAAGTTGGCTGCAAAAGTGAACCGGATTATTTCCAAGGGGCAGATGGTCGGTGATGATCTGGTGGCCAAGGTTGTTTCTGAGCGGATGACTTGGCACAATTGGAATTATGGATTTGTGCTCGATGGCTTTCCCCGCAATTTTGCGCAGGCGGAGTTTTTGTTCGAGAGCTATAACATCAATGCCGTCATTCACATGGATGCGCCGGACAGTCTGGTAACGGAGCGCGTCATGGCGCGGCGCGTGTGTGGGGGCTGTGGCCTCGATTACAATCTGATCGGCCACCGGCCCAAAGTGGAAGGCGTGTGCGATGTGTGCGGCTCCAAACTTTTGCAGCGTTCGGACGATCACCCTGAAGCGATTAAAAAACGCATCGAGGATTACCATGTTAAAACGGAGCCGATGATCAGTTATTATAGGCGTATCAATATCCTTCACAGCGTGGATGCCACCAAATCTATTCCCGAGGTCTTCGAGGAAATCAGAAAATCCTTGGGGTTACCTGAGAAGCCGAGACATATGAATTCCAATGCCTTAAGTACGGAAGCACCAGATTGATGATTAAAAATTATCGAGATCGAATATGAAGGGCATTATCCTGGCGGGGGGCGCGGGAACGCGGCTGTACCCGCTTACATCCGTAGCCAGCAAACAATTGCTGCCTATTTATGACAAGCCACTCATTTATTATCCGCTCGCTACACTGATGCTCGGGGGCATCAAAGACTACCTCCTCATTTCCACACCGGATGATGTTCCTCGATTCAAACAGCTACTGGGGGATGGTTCGCCTTGGGGCATCCGCATTCAGTATGCCGTGCAAGACAAGCCGAATGGCATCGCCCGGGCTTTTACAATCGGCGAGGAATTCATCGGAAAGGATCCGGTGACTTTGATTCTCGGTGACAATCTTTTTTATGGTTCCATGAAGCTGGACGAAATGATGGCGAAGTTCACGACTGGTGCAAAAGTTTTCGGATATTACGTAAAGGATCCGGAGCGCTATGGCGTGGTCGAATTCGACGCCGACAAAAACGTGATTGGACTGGAAGAGAAGCCCAAAATTCCGAAATCGAATTATGCGGTGCCGGGGCTGTATGTGTATGACAATGATGTAGTCAAGATGACGCGCAGCCTCAAACCTTCGCCGCGCGGTGAGCTGGAAATCACGGATTTAAATCTGGCCTATCTCAAACAGGGAAGGCTTTCCGTGGAATTGCTTGGAAGAGGTATCGCTTGGCTTGATACGGGCACGCATGCTAGTATGCTGGAGGCGTCGACTTTTATTTATACGCTGGAAGCGAGGCAGGGTCTTAAGATTGCTTGCTTGGAAGAAATTGCTTACCTACGAAAATTCATCACATTGGAAACGTTTAAAGAAACCGTGGGCCGTATGCCCAAGTCGCCTTATAAGGAGTATTTGGTGAACCGGTTCCGCGCCGAAGTGTAACACGCTTTGAGAATGCCCTCCGGCCCATTGGCCTGCGGGCGTCTATCCGCCTCCTAAAAAAATCTGCGCTGGCAAGGCTAGGGATCGAGTGTCTGCAAAGAGCCTGGGCTTCCTGTCTTGAGTCAGAAGCACGCCCCCAAGAAAAGGTTTGTCCAACAATGCATCCAGGTCGCGAAAGTGCCGTGTATGGGCCTGGGCAGCCGAGGCGGACATCTTGATCTCCAGGGCTATATAACCCTTAGGCGTTTCAATGAGAAGATCCAATTCCCGTCCGTCCGTTGTACGCAAATGATATAGGGTCCAATCGGGACGTGCATAATGGACCTGCTTGTAGATCTCCGCGCACACCGCGGATTCGAAAAAGGCGCCATCCGTGGATTCAAAATTACCCGTTAGCGCGCGGCAAATCCCCGGATCCAAAAAGTGCAAGCGAGGCATTTTCGATAAACGTTTCGAATGGTTGCGTTGCCAGGAAGGCAGCAGAAAAGCTTGGAAGCTCAACTCCAGATAATGCGTGTAGCGTCGCATGGCATCGGGAGTCACTCCGGCGAGACGGGCAGCTTCAGAATAGTTCAGGAGCGTACCGGTCCTTAGCGCTAAAACCTTTTCGGATTTGATGAAGGGTTCCA
>JAYSRH010000103.1:0-13630 GCA_043721115.1 Fibrobacteria bacterium
ACTTCCTCTTGCACCACCATGGTGGAAATTTCGGCGGTGATGGAACTTCCAGAACGACCTGCCATGATGACGGCCGTCATCACGGGTCCAATTTCCGTAACCATGCTGATACCTATGCCACTGGCCAGAAATATCGTAGCGCCAAATTTTTGCAATTGGATACCGGATTGCAAAGCTAGGGTGAAACCAATCAATCCTGAAAGCAGCAAAGTAATGGGCAAGGCGCTGCTGCCTAATCGAACCAACTGATTGACAATATCGGACCGTTGCAACGTTTTGGGGCGGAAAACGGCCAGCGTGGACCAATAAAGGGATTCAGACAGTAGAACTAACGTGTCTCTGACCTGTTCCAGAAGTTTGTAAGCAGTGTCGCCAACCTGTTCAATCAATCTGAGTGGTTTCAGCGCTTCCGCTTGACCGGGTTCCGACACGGTAACCTTTGCCAATTCCCCCTGCAACGCTTCTGAAAGGTTGGCGAGGATCAATTGACCGCCCAATTTTTCCAGGTTGCTTTGTAGGCGTACGAACCAGGCTAAAGAGAGGGAATCCAACCGCTTAAGTTGACGGCAATTCAGCCTTACGGTTTGTCCGGCTGAGGTTGCAAGCAAGCTGCCATTTTCCTTGGAAATCCATTCCGGGGAAATTTCAGCGGGTAGTTCGATTTCTTTAACTTTCACATTTCCTACCGGTCATCTCCCAAAAGCCCTCTCTCTTCGTTATAATTATAATTTTCTGATGCTGTCGGGGGAAAATCCTTCGAAAGAGTTTGAGGTCGGATGAAGCGAAAGTGTCCTAGTTTCGAAAATCATCGATTCCAAGCATTATTTTATACAAAATAGTCACTAGATTCGAATTAATAATGAAATACAGGCTTACCTGGCTCAAGAAAAAATGTGTATGACCGTTAACCTTCGTGTTTCCGCCCTTGTTACAATGGCATTTCAGGCAGTCATGCCTTTAGCCAGCCTCCCGGCCATTGCACGTGCAGAGTCTTCATCGCCTAAACCGGAAATTCTGGATTCCTCATTTTCCAGCTTCTTAGTGCTTGATTGTATCGCCATGGAACGCCGGGCGCAGGAAAGCAATCCCATTCTCCATGAGAAAAAGCAGAATATCGAAAAGGCCCAGCAGAGTATGCATGAGCTCGAAATGTCCAGCCTTTTGCCCAAGTTCATGGTGCAAACTGGCGTTGGCCCAGCCCCTGGCCTGCGTTATGTTCTTGATACCACTAGCCTACATTTTCTGGGAACGGACGGAAACGAGCATTACGTCAGTCAATACCAAAAGGACTATGACTTTGGGGATTGGGGCCCATTTTTTGGCATCGAAGTTTCCGCCGTGCAACCCCTGAATTTGTCCAGGTATCGTGCCGGTCACCGGGCCTCTTTTGCGCAAATTCAAGTTTCTGAAGCCGAGTTTCAAAAGGAACGAATGGACGTCTCCGAAGAGGCGCAGAAATTTTATTACAGCAGTGTTTATGCGGGTACAATGCTCTCTACGCTAAAAGAGGCTTCCCATGAATTGGATAAGGCGCAAAGAAAAATGGAGCAGATGCTCGACGATGGGGACGAAAGCGTAAAGCAGACGGATCTATTGGAATTAAAAGCCGGGCGGTTTACTTTGGAAAAAGCCAAGGGCGAAGCTGCTCTGGGAATGGCGCGGGCACGTCTTGGTATGACCTTTATGCTCCTGGTTTCCGACTCCGAGCGTGTGGCGACCAAGGACACCATTCTGGCTTTACGACCGGAAGTGATTCCTTCCCTGGATACGCTTAAAATGTTGACTTTGCTCAATCATCCAGACCTTAAACGACTCACCAATGGACTTGCGGCCCGGCGGGAACTGGTGCGCGTGGCCAAGGGTGAAATGGGGCCGGACATCTTTTTATTCGGCAACTTTAATTACACCAAAGCGTGGTCCACGGATAGGCAATCGGGCGGCAGTGATCCTTTCGCTCGCGATCCTTTAAATCAAATCACTGCGGTTGGTGGACTGGGTGTCCGCCTCAATCTCAACTTCTGGCAGCGCTATGAAAAAGTGCGCAAAGAAAGAATTGAGCTCACGCAGCTGGAACGCACGGAAACCTATGCGGCCCGTGGGCTTTTGCTTAAAATGCAGGACGAATACATTCAGATGCTTAATCTCCGTAATAACGTTACCGAAAGTCAAAAATCCTTGCGCGCTGCGGAAGCGTGGCTAAAGGCCGCGGCTATGAAATATGACCTTGACCCTGGGTCAGCCAAGGATTTGCTCGGCCCGTATCGAGCCGTATTATCGGCCAAAAAAGACTTTTTCGAGTCTATATTGAATTATAACATGGCCGTTGCCAAGGTCATAAAATCCGTGGGATGGACTCTGTCGGACTATATTAATAGTTTGCAACCCAAGGTGACGTATAAATAACGGGAAACGGGCCGAAAGCCGGTTTCTTTTAGAAGGAGTGTTTGCATGTTCGGTTCGAGATTTAAAATTCTGATGACTCTTGCCGGATTCGCTTTTGTGGCGTTAACCTCAGCCGCTCCCGGTGATCCCGTCGCCATCATCAAGAAAAAAGATGCGGAACTGCAGAAAATGCTCCGTGACAAAGAGTCCGCAAAAAAAACCGATCGTTTGAAGGTTCTCATCAATGGAATATTTGATTTTGAGGAATTAGGCAAACGCGCATTAGGCCCAGAAATCTGGAAAACCATGACGCCGGATCAGCAATTCCGTTTTGTAAAATCCTTTAAGAACATGGTCGAAAACGCATCGGTCAAAAAACTTGAGGTGTATCAAAGCGATTCCACCACCTACGACGCTCCTGAATTGCAACCCGGCAAGGCCAACGTTACCAGCCATGTTTTCTCTAAGGGCACTGAGTCTATCGTAACTTACAAGTTACAGTCAACTGACAGCACTTGGAAGGCGTGGGATCTCGTTATCGATGACTTGAGCACCTCTCGAAATTATGGGGAGCAATTCCGTAAAATCCTGCAAACCTCGGATATGAATGGCTTGATTGCCAAACTTGAGAAAAAGGGAGCGGGTGCATCGGAAGGCAAACCGACCGACAACTTGAAAACCAAGTCGGAAAAAGGTGTTGTTGCACCCAAGGCTGCCTCGGTGACTAAAAAGCCTGCTGCTCCTAAGCCCTGAACCCTGCTATGACTTGGGTTTACCTCGCCCTTGCCATCTTTGTTGCGTGCTGTTTTTTTGCACATGCGCTTAAATTCAAAATGACAATGGTCTATTGTTCGCCAAAGGCATTTGTCTTTACGGCTGGAGTTTCATTTTATTGGATCCATTGGGAGTTCTCGGGGCCTGGCGGTTCCCGTCCGGTTTCAACCGGAACTCCAAATTCGCTTGTCGCGCAAAGAGGTTTTGTGAGCGTTCCGGTAAGCTGGCAGTTTCGAATCAAATCCATCCAAAAACATTTACGACTGGTACTTTTGAAGTTCGCTTTGGATCCCAAAGTTTGGCGAATTCTGTTCATTTACCTGACCAAAACAGGTCGCCGTACCTTTCGACTACTGCATCTCAGATTGGAGTCTATGCATATTGGCATGGAGGACGTCCTTTCCTTGGGTAAAATCGCGGCCGTTTGGTCTTCCTTGTCCGTATTATTCTTGCCGCTGCGCTGTCCGATTGAATATGCATTCAATGAAAAGCCCGGTTCGTTAAAAATAAACCTCACGGGTGGGTTCAGCGGCTTACAGGCTCTGGCTTTTGCAGGCAGCACGGTCTTTACCTTCCCATGGGTTTCGCTGGGGCATCGATTCTTCACTTCCTGGCGAAATCCTCGACTCAATCGATGGCAGCGGCGCCTTTTACTATTTTAACGGGTTGATCTGAATTTTCCCTCACTTGGGAAGAAGCAGGGGAAAGGGACCCGGCATGAGTTTTTTGGAAAAAGAGGAAACCAAACAATCCGCTTTCTGGGATTGGGTGGTGGGAATAGGGCTGGTTGCCGTGGTGGGTGGCTTCACAGCGTTTTATCAATTCCAGAAACGGTCTTCCTTAAGCCGTTTTCAACAAGCCGAAGTGCTCTTTAAAGCCAGAAACTTTAAAGCGGCCGCAAAACTATATGAAGACCTAAAATCCGCCCAATACCTGACTACCGCTGATGATAGCACCATCTATGCTCGTCTCGATACTGTAGAAAACATCCGCGAGATGCAAGCAGCAATGATTCAAAAGTGTAAAACCAAGGCAGCGGCTGGTGATTCTGCTGGAATCAATCAGGAACTGAGTAGTCTGCCTTTTCCAGAACTTCTGCCGTTGGAAGACAGTCTTTGGTTGGATTCCGTAAAATCCAAAACATTTTGAAGATTTATTCTTTAGGCTTCATAGATTTATAATACTGATTTTTCGGCTCGTTTCGTCCACCGTCGTGATTTCAATGCGGTATTTTAGCTGGATAAATCTTGGAAGTCGCTCGGGCCATTCTATCAGACAAATTACTTGCGATTCCATATAATGGTCGAGCCCGATTTCCTCCCAATCCGATTGTTGCGAAAGTCTGTACAGGTCCATATGGAAGAGCGGAATGCTACAGGGATATTCATGGATTAAGGCATACGAAGGGGAATGAACGTTGCCGTTAAAGCCCAGACCCGTTGCGATTCCACGACATATAACAGTTTTACCAGCGCCTAAATTTCCGATTAGGCCAACCGTATCGCCGGGTAGGAGTTGTCGGCTAAAGGATATGGCCCATTCCAAAGTCTCGGCTTCGGAGTTGGAAATTATTTCTTTGATACCCAGCCTACAAGGTCTCCTGCTTGGGCGAGAGAGTAACGAGTGGCACCAGCAGTTCCTCAATAGACAGACCGCCTCCAACCATTTGGCCTTTGAACTGCGTTACAAAGTACTGAAATTTGTTGGGGTAGACGAAATAGTAATGGTCCTTGGCAATGGCATAGGCCAATTCGCCCACTTCACCGGGAAGCCCGTACTGCACTGGAGTCTCGACAAAAATAGCGTGTCGTTCATCGCAGGAGATATCGCGCCCGATTTTTACTCTGGGGTTGGGTGTTTTTTCCTCTTGGCAAAAAACTTCGGCTGGAGTATCCACTAAAACAGTTCCGTGATCGCTGGTAAGCACGACATGGCGGTTGCGTTCGGAGAACATTTTAAGGATCTCAAACAGTTTGGACGATTTGAACCAAACCTTGGCGAGTTCTCGAAACCCTTTTTCGTCCGCTACAATTTCTTTCATCAGCGGGCTCTCAAGTCGAAGCTGATTGAGCATGTCGAAAAATTCGACGACAATCGTGATGAGTTTGTCCTCCGAGTACTTGTCTATCTCATCGGTTAATTTCTGGCTGTCTTCCGGACCCCGCAAATGGACGATTTTGGGGTCTTCTACATCCGCGCCGTTGATACGGAGATTGATCTTAAGGAGCTCGCGTTCAAAAGGGGTCTTCTGTTCCTCTTCCTGCATTTGTTTCCAAAGCTGGGGCTGGTTGAGGCTTACCTCGCGGGGACTCTGCCCGGAAAAAAGGGCCACGCGGCAATTGGTCTTTTCGCTGGGGAGCATTGACCAGGAAATGGCATTTTCCACTTTGAAATAGGTTTCCAACAAAGGCTGCAAGGCAAGCCATTGGTCCATGCGGAATCCGGCCATTACCAAAAGGCAGGCTTTGTCACCACGCTTGAGAATGGGAATCACCTTGCGTTTTAAGGTTTGCGTACAAAGGTTGGGATTTCCCCCTTTTTTTCCGAACCAGGATACATAATGCTCTTCGACATACGAGATGAACTTTTTGGCGACTTCTTTCTTCTGACCTTGATGGGTTTCTTCCAGGCCAGGATCGGAAACCATGGCCAAGTCATTGTCCCACTTGGAAAGGGAAAAATAAATTTTCTCCCATTTTGAGGGCTGGAGATTGGTCATCAAGCTCGATTTGTTTTCCGCAAGTTCCCGCACATAAGCAGAGGTGATATGATTGCTGCGTATGGCCCGGGAATGCAATATGGACTTGCAGACGGAAAGGATTTGAGAAGGATTAACGGGCTTGGTGAGGTAGCCGTTTATATTGCGACCAAGGGCCGCTTCCATCAAACGCTCTTCTTCGCTTTTGGTCACCATGACTACGGGAATACTGTTGTCGTATTCCTTGATTTCCTCTAGGGTGCTGAGCCCGTCTTTTCCCGCCATCTGTTCGTCGAGGAGGACTAGGTCGTAGGCTTTGCTTTTGATCATCGCCACGGCATCGTCACCGTTGGTGGCCTTTTCGACTTCATAGCCATGCTCTTCCATGAACATGATATGTGCGCGGAGGAATTCAATTTCATCATCCACCCAAAGCAGCCGCTTGCCATTACTTGTCATGATTTTTTCCTTGGATTTCCTTCTGCCGCCAACGGCAAGACGATTTCGAATTGGGTGCCAATGTCCCTCTGGCTTTTCTCAACATAGATTTTTCCATTGTGGTATTCATTAACAATCCGCCTGGCCAGGGACAAGCCCAGTCCCCACCCCCGTTTTTTGGTGGTGAAACCGGGGTTGAAAATATGTTTGATGTGATCCCGAGGAATGCCTTTGCCGTTGTCTGTCACGGAAATATGGACATTTTCTTCATCGGCCACGTACCGGGTGGTAATGGAAATGACACCCGCTTCCACCTCAATGGAATCCACGGCATTGCGAATGAGGTTCTCGATGACCCAACCCATTAACTCCCGGTTAACCCAAATTTCCGGCAATTCGTCGAGATGCATTTCAATGACAATTTTTTTTCCCAGATGCGGCAGGCGCGATTGAAAGTAATGCGAGGTGAACTCGATGATAGCGTTCAGATTTTGCTTTTTGAGTTCCGGCGTGGAACCGATTTGAGAGAACCGGGTAGCCACACGATTGAGACGAGTGATGTCGCTTTCCATCTCCCCTAGTAGGCGTAAGTTTTTTTCTGAATCTGGTGTGCCTTCCAACTTCATTTTAAGGAAGTCGATCCAACCCAGCAGGGAGGAAATGGGTGTACCCAATTGATGCGCCGTTTCCTTTGCAAGCCCTACCCAAAGTAGGCTCTGTTCGTTGGAGCGGATAATGGTTATTCCGAAATAGCCCATAAAGCCGAAAAGAAAGATGAGCACGAATTCCGCAATTGGCATCCATGCCAGAATATTCACCAAGCCGAACTCGCCATAATGTAGGTAGCCAAAAGTGTGGCCCTCTGCTTCCAGTTCCAAAGGTTTGTTTTTTTGATCCATTTTCGTGACCAACCGAAGCATGAATTCCTGCTCCGGCTTCGTCAAAAAGTTGAAGGCGACTTGGGCAATTCTACCCTTGCCTTTGCTCCAAAATTGGTAACTGATATTGTTCCAATTGATGGGAATATTCTGGTTGTCCGTAATCACCATGGGGACCTGGGATTTGCGTACGATTTCATTGAAGATGACGTTTATTTCGTCGCGGTTCAACTGTTCGGCAATGGCAACCGCATAAAGCCGCGCCTCTTTGTCATTGATCTGCAGCGCCTGGCCTTTTAAGCTGCTGATGAAAATTTGATTGAGAATTGTGAAACAAGCCAGGAGTGCCAGCGCACTGACAAACATGACATACTTGATGTTGGCTAAGGACAGAGTGGTCAGCCACCCATTGAAGCGGCGCACTTGAAGAATTTTCAAGGCGCTTTTGGCGAAGGATTTATTGGCAGCCAATAGATATCCTCGTCCTGTCCTAACCTTTTTTCTTCTTCACAATCTCAGTCAACCCACCCATGTAAGGCTGTAAGACTTCTGGGATGCGTAACCCGCCATCGGCGGTTTGATAGGTTTCCAGCAACGCGACCAAAACCCGCGGTGTCGCCAAGCCAGAACCATTCAGTGTATGCACAAATTGCGCGCGACCATCGATTTTGGTACGAATGCCGGCACGTCGGGCTTGGAAATCCTCGAAATTGGATATGGAGGACACCTCCAACCAGCGCTCTTCAGAAGGTGCCCAAACCTCAAGGTCATAGCATTTTGCCGCTCCGAAACCCAAATCCCCCGTGCACAGTTCAAGGACGCGATAATGCAGGCCCAGCTTTTGGAGTAAGGCTTCCGAACAGGCACGGATATGTTCATGCGCTTCATAAGACTTTGCGGGATCGGTAAACATCACCATTTCCACTTTGTCGAATTGATGCAGGCGCAAAAAGCCACGCGTTTCCTTGCCCCAAGAACCGGCTTCGCGCCGAAAGCAGACTGTATATGCCGTGTATTTGATCGGCAAAGTCGCGGCATCCAACATTTCATTGGCATGCATATTGGTAACCGGCACTTCCGCGGTTGGAATCAGGTACAGATCATCCGCAGTCACATGGTACATGTCTTCTTCGAATTTCGGCAGTTGCCCCGTTCCGATCATGGCCGCTCGATTGACCAACACAGGCGGGGATATTTCCGTAAAACCATGATAAGTGGTGTGGAAGTCGAGAAAAAAGTTGAGCATGGAGCGTTCCAAACGAGCCCCTAGGCCGGTATAGATTGGGAAGCCACTCCCGGAAATTTTTGCGCCGCGTTCAAAATCGAACAAGCCCAATTCCTTGCCTACTTCCAAGTGATTTTTGGGTTTTGGACCGGAAAATTTTTGTCCCCATTCCAGAACCACTTTATTGTCAGCGGCGGACCGTCCATCCGGCACCGAGGTATGGGGGAGATTGGGAACCACAAGGGCCAGGTCGCGAAACCGAATTTCCAGTGTATCGAACTTGTCCTGTATGGCTTTGATCGCATCGCCCAGGGAACGGGTTTTTTCGATTTCAACCTGGGAGTCTTGGCCGGTTCGCTTCATCTGTGCGATTTTCTCAGAGGCCGCATTGCGCTCAGATTTGAGTTGGTCGAGTTGTTGATTATACTTGCGCTTCTCGACATCCAAATGGACCATGACGTCGAGATCGATCTTGGCCCCACGTCGTTCCAATCCCAACCTGATTTTATCGACTTCTTCGCGGTATAAACGTGGGTCCAGCATTTTGCGTAATCCTCCGTGGCCAAATCTAGAAAGGAAAGGGCTCCAAATAAAGCGTGAGGCTATTCATGGCCTGTCAACAATAGTAGTTTATATGGGTTTTACAGCAGAATGGCCTAAGGGGGACGATTGGACTTTACGGTGATAAAACGGATTTTCTCCCTGGCGGTATTGGTCCTATGCATTTTTGCGCGTGCCCCGGTTTTTTCCCAGACCTACGAAGTGGTTGGCTTGGTGCTCAACGAAGAAAAAGGGCAGCCCATCGGTCAGGTGGAAATTTCCATGAGCAGCGGCAAGGTGCTCGGGCACTCCCAATCCAACGGTAGATTCGCCGTGACGGTGAATAGCCGCAGTGCCGTACTTTCCTTTAAGCGACACACCTATAAAACCTTGGATCTGGACTTGGCTGATTTATCCGAACTCATTGATATCGAAGTGTCGATGGAAAGCGACGTTCTTGAGCTCAACGAGGTGGACACCACCACACAGGCACAAGTCAAACAACTTGGTCAAGCCAAGACTATGGAAGAACTGGAACTGATGCAAGGTATGCGCATCGATCTCAATGACCATTTGCGGCAACTCCCCGGCGTATCCGGGATGAATGAATTCACAAATGATATTTCCGTATGGGGCTCGCGCACCAATGATGTCACGCACTATTTGGGACAGAGCCGTATTCCAAGCCTGCGCCATTTGGACATCGGATTTCCCGGCAACCAAAGTGTTCTCAATCCGCGTCTGCTCAAATCCATCACCGTTTCCGACAACCTTGCCAAAGGCCCGCTCAACCAAGGAAATGCTTCCGCGCTCGTGTATGATCTCAAAGACGGCGACCCCAACAATATTACCGGTGACATTGTTTTCGGCACCGTAAACCGGGAACTCAACATGACCGGGTATTGGGGTGGACGCACTTTTCTGTTAAGCGGTCGTTACCTTGAGCCTACCTTTCTTGCCAATCTCGGTCAAAAATTTTTCACAGACTCCAAAGATTCCCGGCTTAAGAATCAAGGCAAACCCTGTGATTCGACAATGACTTGTAAAGATTTGAAGGACGCCTTTAAATTCCGAACCATGGATACCTATGTCGGAACTTTTTATCGTGACTCCACCGGCGCCTATGCGCGGCACAGTGTGATGGGCCTGGATGATACATACGAGGTGAACCAGGATGTTTCCAAGACCTTGACTGCTACTGATGCGCAAACAATCGTTAAAGGCACGCAGGATGGGGTGATGTACGCATATGAGGCTTTGACTCCGCATGAAACCGGGGACCTTACCTATGCATTCGGATTGCTCCGAAAAAATCGCGAGGAAACATTTCGGGATACCCTGCCCACTTCCAATATTCCTTTGACTAGCCTTCCTTGGTATCCTGTGGATGGAAACATCGTGCAAAATCTGATTGGCAATGCCGATGCTCAGGATGTACAGGTTAATTCTTCCTTCCAGTGGAACGCGAACGAAAAATTGTGGGGTGCTACAATGGGCTATGGACTGGATCTGGAATACCTTCAGGAAAATCGGACCTTTACGGATATTAGGCTCACTGCAAATCCCGCAGTAGATTTGGCACAGGACTATGCTTTAACTACTGGACTCTATCGGCTGCAGTGGCAGCTTTCCGGAAAACAAACCCTGGATGCAGCTGTCGGCGCAGCTTTCATCTATCAGGATGCGTTTAAAGGCACAGACGCTGGCTTGAAGCCGCCAGCCCCGCTGGCCACGGTACGCTATTCGCGACCTGTATGGAAAGACGCCACCGGTTATGGAGAAGCCGCAATCCGCCAGAATACCGCCTTGGAACCCAATTCACACAATCACCTGGATGCATTTGCAACTTCAAGTGCTGAAGGGAAAATTGGAGTCGAAGCGACCCATACAGAAGCAATGCGTTTTACAGCCAGCCTGTATAGCCGAGTTTATAAGGATCCCCGGCTGCCTGCGCCAGAGGTCTACTGGAATTATGCCGAAACCCAAGTATCCGATTTCGCCTATGCTAATGGTGGCAATGTCACCGCTATGTGGCTACCAAGTCATCATTTCGGTATAAATGTAAACGCCTCTGTAGTTCAGGGCGAATACCATTTAAAAAACGACGCTTATTTACCCTGGGAAGCCAATCGAACTTTGGATTTAGTTTCCAATTTGCGCGTAGTGCCCCGCCGCGATTCCCTTCTCAGCTTTATTCTTACCTACGGCGTCAACAATGGCGCACCGCTATATGAATACGACGGGCTGTACGATTTAAGCAAAAACCAAACCACCTTGCAGAGAACCATCCAACCCAGCCGAGATTTTCCCACAGTCTCCCGACAACGCACGGACGTACGCATCAATCTCGATTTGAAAAGCCACTGGAGACCGCTGGACGGCATGCGCTTCTTCTTCGAAGCCGATAACATCTTCGCCGATGCCAATAGCGCCGCTTTCATGTGGCTAGGCGGAGACAACCGCCGCCGCCGTGGCTGGACCCGCGCCAACTACGAAGGGGACTTGCGACCCGTGGTAACGAAAGGCATGGGACTCTTCATTATGTTCGGCTTCGAGGGAAGGCTGCTGCTTTAATTCGTAACCTTCAATTCCAACCGCACCCATTTTCGCCATTGCAAAAAACCTGCAAGATCTTACTCCACAAGCTGTAAGTCAATATACTGTGGAAGTTAATGCCATACTGAATGCGAAATCCATCGACTCCAATCACATTGAACATGTACTGGACGGCATGCTTTTGTTATTCAAGAAATTGTGCCGTTACTATTTTAGAATGGATCCAAAAGCCACAGCCTTCTATGTCCATGCCTACAGGGAGATGTGGGACGAAAAGGCAGCAATTAAGCCACCCTTAAAAGCGAAAAGTGGATCGTAAAGTAAAAGACCAAATCGAGAAGCGTTTCAACAACAGCCTTGACACTTGATGCTCTGATTGCCAGGTATCACTTTTTCACCTCCCCATTATCCACACTCAACCTCCGCCCCACCTTCACACTCCCATCAAAATCGCGCTGCTGCCTCATGGCATTCGCCTCAAAATTTCCCTGCGCGTTCTCCTCAAAATCTCCCTGCCGTCCTACGCATTCTCTTGCGCGTTCTTCCGCGCGCTCTTCGCCTTCATCCCCGCCTTCATCCCCGCCTTCATCCCCGCCCAAATCCCATTCCCACTCCCAAATCCCTGGTCCCCAACGCCACCGCACCAAGTGAACCTGGCTCCCCTGGGCTTGGGGCTGGTTCTCCGGGGCATTTGACGAAGGCGGCCAAGGCGGGGACCAGCGGCCTGGGCTCGCGCCCGCAAACCGAAAGACCCAAACCAACCAACCCAAGCGGGCCGTGAGCAGAATCCCCAGAGCATCGACCAGTCGCTCGTCCAACCAGACCACAGCGAACCCGCGCCGACCCGCCGCAGTCATCGCCCCGGAGAGCCAGCCCCAAGCCCAGGACAGGGATTCCCTACTCCTCAGCCTGCAGCCCAAGGAAATCCGTGCGGCCTTTGAAGTACACTTTGAAGGCGATTTTCTCCCCGTTCTTCAGAGACTTGAGCACACTCAGCAGTTTCTTGGGATCTTCCACCTTTATAAATGCTCCGTCCGATTGACGCTTGTAGTTGGATAAAACCATTCCTTCCACCAGATTATTCTCAGCAGCAGGGGATCCGTCGGCGATTCCTGTTATGACCAATCCTGATTGATCATCGGGGATGGAATATTTGACTCTCGCATCCTTATCTAACGTTCCAAAATGAATGCCAAGTTTTTTGGAGAAGTAACTTCCCCCTTCTTCTTCCGGTTCAGGCGAGGAAATGGCGTCGTCACCGGATGCCTCATTTTCTTCCGGTTTGGCGCCAATCTTTATTCCAATCGAGGTGCGTTTGCCGTCTCTTAGGATATCGAAATTGTATTTTTCGTTGGGCTTGAGATCGGCAACCAGGTTGCGGAGATCGGCTGCGTCCTGTACTCCGGCATTGTTGACCGTTAGGATGATGTCCCCTTCCTTGAGTCCCCCTTTGGCGGCTGGACCATTTTTAATCACCTCACGCACCAGACAGCCTTGTGTATTCGGCAATCCTAAAGCATCCGCCAGATTTTCGGAAACATTGTCGATACCTATGCCCAAGTATCCGCGAGTGACTTTGCCTTCATAAATCAGATCTTCCGCAACTTTTACGGCCATGTTGATAGGAATGGCAAAGCTCACACCCATATATCCACCGGTGCGCGTATAGATGCTTGAATTGATGCCAACGACCTCGCCCTTGAGGTTTACTAACGGTCCACCGGAATTGCCCGGATTCACGGCTGCATCAGTTTGAATGAAATCCTGATAGGCATCGCCTTGTTGCACTTGGTCGCGCCGACCTTTTGCGGAAATGATTCCAGCCGTGACTGTATTTTGCAAGGCAAATGGATTACCGATAGCCATGACCCATTCACCGGTGGCAATCTTTTTGGAATCACCAAAAGCGATCACGGGCAGATCCTCGGGTTTAGCCTGGATTTTTAGAACAGCTACATCGGCTTTCTTGTCCACACCGACAACTTTGGCGATGTAGGTTTTTTTGTTGAGCAAGCTGACCTTGATAATGTCTGCACCTTCAACCACATGTGCATTGGTAAAAACATAGCCCAGCTTGGAAACGATAAATCCGGAACCCCCTCCTAATGGAATGTTGCGTTTGGGAGAATTGTCTTCGGG